>JAFZYE010000053.1 GCA_017616445.1 Bacteroidaceae bacterium | reverse complement strand
TAATTTTTAGTTTGTTATTATTTTTTGTTTATTAATTTCAATCTTTCAATTTTTCAACTCTTCAATTTTTCAACTGCTTTCGTCTCTTTGATTCCGAAAAGTATGAAAACGATTAAATTCCGATTTCCTAAACGTGATAGGAGTTTTCCTACCGCCAAGCGACCTTTCCCTCTGTCATTCCTTCTTTTACACTATATTGTTCAAAAGAATACTCCCTCCCTATTTAACAAGTCGGCAGCGCACGCTGCCATCAAGTTTCGCGCCCGTTGCAATCATTGGCAGCGGGCGCTGCCAATATTGTTCCCGTACGGGGAACAAATAGTTCAACGGCTTCTTTCTCCCAGTTTGCTAGGGACAAACTCCCTGTTTGCTAGGTATCTTTTCCCTACTCTCCACAGTCATTCGTAACGTTAGCCCAGACAGTGGTGACGGAATGATCCCTCTTTACACATATCGATAGTAAATCCGCTGACGCAGAAAACCGTTCCTTCCACACTCTTATATTCCATCTTTTGCATTTTTTCTTCCTTTTTTCTTGGACGGTATTTATTTTTGTCGTATCTTTGCAACGATTAAGAGTACTTGAACGTCAAACCATATAACTAATAAATACTCATGAAAAAATTATTCTATCTGTTTTCAGTTATCATGCTGATACTCGTAACGCCTGCTAAGGCAGAAACGACCCCGACTCTCATCATCAACGGTGAAACCGTTGAAAAAGTTGTGACAAAAATCTCGTTTGAGGGCGACCTCGCAGTACTTACCTTCGCTGATACTTCTGTCAGCTCAGAAGACATGGAAAACGTCATCCTGCGCTTCTCCGATTGTGCTACATCAATAAAAGACATCAATGCCTTCCAATTGAAGCAGGCGGTTGACGGAAGTCTGAATATCAAAGGACTGGCAGAGGGAACTCAGGTGCAGATTTTCGATGCCTCCGGCAAGCAGATGACTGCAACCAATGACGCAACAATAAACGTCAGCAGCCTCAAGCCTGGTATGTATATACTGAAGGCTGGCAGCCAGATTGTCAAGTTTGTCAAGAAATAATTACTAACTCAAGCAAGGATACTACGATGAAAAAGACTATATTCATATTCATGGCATTACTGACATCACTAATGTGTAATGCACAGCAAAGCTGGGACTTTACAGTTACTAACGCGAACGATGTGGTTGCACTTGAGGCTGCTACAACAGAATGGCGCTATACAGAGGCGAGTGACAGGTATGAGAATCTCAAACCCATTGACGGTGCCCTGACAGCAGGTGGTACTATCCTGCAGACCACTCAGGGACTGAAGTTCAAGTCTGCCGAGAAGAAACTCAGAATCGACGTAAACAAGCGCGTGCAGCTGGCAGGCAAGAATATCGAGATTACGATACCAAGTCTGAAGAAGGGCCAGACAGTGACCATCTCTTTCGCCTCAACAGGCACTACGGCCATGACTCTTGACCATCTGGTGAACCTGGAGAACACCAGCGGCTTTAAAGCTGCCGACAAGAATACCACACAGACAGGCACTGGCACCGTTGCTGCAGACGGTGACGTAACATTCTCCTCTACAATAGGTAGTGTCAACATCTTCTCTATTTCCGTGTCAGCGGCTCCAACGCCGGATGATCCCCAACCCGCAGGCGACGATCACTCCGTGGCAAAGAATTTGTCCAAGAACCAGGCAGGTCTGCAACTGCTCTCAGGTGACGTAAAATACTACAATACCGAAGATCTGGCTGACATCAGTATTGATGGCGCAAAGGTTTTGGTGAACCTAAAGAACGAGACCACTGACATCTTTGACGGAAATGTCAGCGAGATAAGCTTCTGCAAGAAGAGCGACGAGGAAACGCCAATACCTGTAAGCACTATTTTCACTTCCTTTGACCAGAACGGCGTTCCAAGCAATTCGTTCTTCACCGTTACCGGCTCTAGCAACAAGGGTGAGGCAGTCATCGACGGCACGACATATACTACCTGCCTGAAGATGGATTCTTCAGCAAGGGTCGCATTCATCATCTATAAGCCGATGAATATGACGCTATACTTCGGCTCTACTGAAACAGCCAGCATCAAGATCAACGGTAACAAGATTGCTGGCAGCGGAAGCACTTATTCAGAGCGGATTGAAGCAGGAAGCTATGAGCTGACCAAAGACAAATATGTGAACCTCTTCGGTATAAAGCTGGAGCCAGCTGAATGAGTGTAGAGGATAGACTCTATACTTTAGACTTTAGCAATTAAGAAGTAAGAGTTAAGAATTAAAGAAAAACAAAAAAACGGACAAGAATTCTTGCCCGTTTATATCCTATTTGACAAGTGACAGGTTGCTGACACAGATTATCATTGTTAGCCGCTAACCGTTTCAGAATAATTGGATAGCTGCAATCATATCTTGCGGAAGACTAAAGCGAATATCATCTACGTTGGTAGTAATAGCCGCAAGGAAATGTGGTAGCTCCTGTTTATAGACTTCTTTCATGTGCTGATTTGATTGATTGTTATGCGTGAAAGAATAGGTTGTGTTAGCCAACCTGTCTGCCAATTTCACGAAAGGCGCATAAGGAGTTTCCCGAATCCCTTGATAATAGTGCTCACCTGCTCTTTCCGTGCGGGTGCGCCCTTTGTCGTTGGTGAGTGCATAGACAATCTCTGATGCCATCGTCGCCTGTTCTTTGTCCATCCACTGTAGTGCAGTCTTTCTCACATCGTTGTAAGTCTGCCGTGCATCTTCTATACTGTCATGATAATACGCTCCAAAGAACAATGGTAGCAGGTCTTGCTCATTGGCACATACTTCATGTCCGTATTTATAGATAGAGTCGACCACCATATCAAGGTGGAACCCATACGGAAGTGAACCGTCATAGGTCTGGTTCACGCTCTCATGTAGTTCATGTGCTGCTTGACGGATGTTTTGGAGCACACCTTCATGTTCCTTCACCCATTTGTCAAACCATTGTCTTTCCATCGTCCTCGTTTTGGTTATCTACGATTGTTGAGCCATTTCTCGAGGGTGGCGAGCATCTCGTTGCGATAAGCGAACCACTGTCCGAATCCATAGCCGTGACCTCCTGTAGGATAGACGAAGAGTGCGCATTCATTACCTGCCTGTTTCATAGCTGTGTAGTAGGCAACACCGTTGGTGACTGGTGGTACGAGGTTGTCATCACTCGATAGGATGACGAATGCAGGTGGTGTCTCTCGTGGCTTGACGGCTTTATCCGTGGAGTATTTATTGACTAAGGTCGCATCGTGCAAACCATCCTTGCCGAGGAAGTTCTCGCATGAGTTCTGGTGTGATACTTTCTCGTCCATCGAGATGACGGGGTAGAACAGGATGGAGAAGTTGGGTCGTATGGCTGGAGCCGAGAGGGTAGAGATGACGGATGCCAGATGACCGCCAGCCGAGAAGCCCATGATGCCTACCATTTTGGGATTGATGCCCCATGCGGTAGCGGAGTCTCGTACGATGGTGAAGCCCTTTTCTGCGTCACCGATTGGGATGGTGCGGTCGCCTTTAGGCATACGGTAGTTGACCACGAAGTAAGCGATACCGTGCTCGTTCATCCAACCTGATGCCAGTGTTCCTTCGTGTGAATTTGATAGTACGGAATAACCTCCTCCCGGGATGCCTACAACAGCTTTGCCGTTTGGCTCCTTGGGCAGGAAGCATACCATCTGTGCGGAACCGTCGGGTGTGAGGTTCAGTGTAAATTCTCTTGCTGTCTTGTCGCTTTTCTGCTGCTGTTGGCCCATTCCGCCAAACATGCCGAACTGTGCCATTGCTGCTGTCGTAAACATGAGCAGCATAGCTGTTAGACCAATTGATTTTAGGTAAATTTGTTTCATAAGAAAATATTTGTTTAATAGTTTAATTGGTTATTTGGTTAATTGTTTTATGGTTTGATTGTTTTTTCATGGAATTGTTTAATCGGCTTCTTCATCATCTTCCCTTGGATTCACTGCAGGGATCGTCCCGCCTGTCTGCGATTTGTTAGGGAGTTCGCTTTCTACTTCTTTGAGTGTGGTACCGTATGTGGTACGGAGTACGCGGAATTCAGTACGACGGTTGATGGCGTTGCATATCTCTTGCTCGTCGTCCTTCAGCTTCAGGATGTAAGCTTCTGTAAGGGTGTCACCTTCGTTGAGGAATTTATGGGTTTCTGCCAATCGTCTCCTGACAACCTTCGGACGGCTCTCGCCATAGCCGACAGGGCTGAGGCGGTCGGCCTTGATGCCGTGGGCGATGAGGTAGTTGACAACCGACTCTGCACGTCGTTGCGACAATCGTTGGTTGTAGGCATCATCGCCTTTGTAGTCGCAATGGGCAGCCAACTCAATGGTGATGCTGGGGTTTTCTTCCATCATGACGACGAGACTGTCGAGCGCCAGGGTAGAGGCCTCGGTGAGTGTCGCTTTGTCGAACTCATAGAAGATGTTGTTGATGAGCACAGGCACGTTGATAGGTGGCAGGGGGAACTGCATGACGTAGGCTTCGCTCTCCTGCGACGGTTCCACCATGATTTCTTGTTTGATATTCAGATAACCTTTGCAGGTGCCAAGGAATACATAATCCACATTTGGCTTGAGCACCATCGTGAACGAACCGTCGCCTCGCACGCTGAGTTTCTCGTTGGTGCCATCATTACCTACTACATAGACCAGTGCCTCTGGGAGTTCATAGCCGTCCTTTTCGTACAACCATCCTGTGACGGTTTGTACGATTTCCGGCAATTCGAAGCTGTAGATATTCTCCCAGCCTCTGTTCGCATCGCCTCGGCTTGAACAGAAGTAACCTCGATTGTAGATTCCTTCGAAGGTCATGCCGAAGTCGTCGGAGCTGCTGTTGAGCGGATATTGCTGGTTTTCTACAATCCATCCTTTCAGACTGTCGTTCACAGCCTTGAAGATGTCGAGGCCACCCATGCCTGGATGACCGTCGGATGAGAAGTAGAGGTCGCCATTAGGACGGAACGATGGGAACATCTCGTTGCCTGGTGTGTTGATAGGTCGTCCGAGATTCTCTGCTCCACCGAATCCTTCTTTCGTGATGCGTGTGCGCCAGATATCATAACCTCCCTGTCCGCCTGGCATATCGCTCACGAAATAGAGCCATTCGCCATCTGGACTGATTGCAGGATGAGCGTATGAGGAGAGTGTGTCTTTGCTGATTTCGCATTTAGCAGGTTTAGCCCAAGTAGCATCGGAGCGTGTCGAACGATAGATCTCGGCATAGCGCGGATAAGACGGATCGCTGCTGCATCGTGTGAAATAGAGGGTCTTGCCATCGGGCGAGATGCAGCTGACACCTTCGTCGTATTCAGAGTTGATTTCCGACTCAATCACTTCTGGTTGCTTCCATTTCTTGTTCTCGTCTTTCTTGACATAGAACATATCGGCACTTTTCACTCCGCTGATGCCGCTGAGGTCATCGCCTGTGGCATCTTTGCGTGTGGATGTGAACAACATCTGGTCGGAATCGTCGCCGAAGAGCATAGGAGAGTAGTCCGAGCGCGAAGAATTGAACAGCGCTTCTTTCTTCACCTGATAGAGGTTTGGATTGGCTTTCCACTGAGGTGCCAGTTCGCACGAACGCATTCCGTTTATTGCCAGTTCGTTGGTCTCGTCAATATCCAGATATGCAGCAAAACTCTCCTTGGCTCCTTTGTAGTTTGCCAGTTTCAGTTGTTGCTGACCCAGACGGAGAAAGGCGGTGGAGTCGGTGTGGTGATAGCGTACAGCATTCTGGAATGCCTGCATCGCCTTCTGCGGATTATTGATATGTTCGTAGCAGAGTCCCATACGGAAAGCACGGTCGCCACGTAGTGCTTTGTCCTTTGTTGGGATACGCTGGTACGACTTCTTGTATTGCTGGGCAGCCTTGTAATATTCGCCCATAGCATAGAACTGCTCACCTTTCTTGAAGCTGATATTTTCGTTGCTACAAGCCCAGCAAAGGATTGTTGATACCAATATGATGAGTATGTGGATATTCTTTCGCATACTACTCTAAACGTAAAAACTTTGTTTTTATTGCCCGGCGACTACAAAAAAAGTTGCCCGAACCGAAGTCCAGGCAACTCTTAGTGGTGTTAGAGGTGAGAAGTTAGAGGTGAGAGAATACCATAGGGTGTTACCTCCTAACTCCTAACTAAATTTGGCTTATTTACTTCACGAAGTACTTCTTACCGTTTACGATGTTCAAACCCTTCTGAGGAGCAGCGATCTTCTGACCTGCGAGGTTGAAGATGCCCTTAACAGCGCTATTAACCTTGATTTCAGAGATGCTGTTATCTATAGTTGGTCCGTAATAGATGAGGTGAACATAGTTAATGTTCATGTAGTCGGCACTGATGTACTCTGGTTTGTCAATACCAAGTGTAAGCTTGCCATCTTCTGGAACATTGATTTCGATACTGGTCTTGTAGTAACCTGCATTGAACCAAGCTACGTATGAACCTGTACTGTAAGGAACGTAGAGCGACTGACCATTGATGGTTACTTGTCTGGCCTCAGAATGAAGAGATTCTGTCAATGCATACTCACTATTGCGGTGCAGATAACCGATAACGGTAGTGTCAGAAGTAGTACCGAATACCCATGCTCTCTTGTCGCCTTCAGGATCAGCCTCGTAGCGAGAAGCATCGCCAGCAGCATCACCTGCACGATAAGCACCCTGAGCCTCGATGACATACTTACCAGCTGGCAGACCTACAACTGTCTGATAGAGGTGTGAAGCAGCTCCGTATGAGCTGAATGTGTTCTGCTTGTAACCGTTGCAAGAGCCACGATCCCATCCAGGAACGTTCTTGTCAGAGTTGCCTGTATCCTCTGTGAGGTCTGGGTTGTTCATTAAGCAAGAGTAGTCGATTGGGTTCTCTTCTGATGCTTCACCTTCTGGCAATCTGAATGCAGTCACAGCGCGACCTGCTGCTGTAGCCAAAGCCTTACACTCGGCATCTGTCTCGCAACCAGTTACCTGAACAGTCTGCAATTGGTTCATCAGATTCTTTGCTTCGTCAAGTCTCTCCTTAGATGCTGTTCCTTCGTTTTCAAGGATAGCATTGTTGAGCAATTCAATCGTTGTCTCGAGGTCTTCGTGCAACTTAACAGATGCCTTTGCATCTTCGATTGACTGGAAGAATGCGCTGATGCTTGACATGAGTTTGTCTTCGCTTGCAGACTTGACAGCTGCGAGAGCGTTAGCCATGTTGTCACGAGCTTCTTTTGACATGACAGCACCTTCGATTTCGTCAGCAGATTCCTGCAACTTGTTTGTTACAACAGCAACTGCTTCTGGATCAACACCTGCATAGTAGAGGCGGAAGTTGTCGAATGTAGAGTAGCAAGCGTCACGTGGAGCAGATGGTTCACGAACACCGAATGTCAACTTACCATCATCAACTACATAGCCGTAAATGGTGTTGAGGTAGAGATCCTTCTTGTCACCGAATGCCTTAGCGATATCTGCACTACTTGCTGGAGCCCACTTGCCTTCCTCGAACTGGTAAGAACCGCTGCTGAGTTCCTGATCGTAGTAGTCGTCGAATGCGTTCATGAGAGGAGCAGAGATGTTGTTTACATAAGCCTCTGCACAGATGTCACCGATATTACCTGCTACATATTCTTCATAAGCAGTGCTTTCGCTTGCTGTACGATAGTAGCCTTGAACGGTCAGTTTGTAGATACCTGGCTTCAAACCTGTGATGGTCTGTGAGCAGTCGTATGTGGTGTGATATGCAGTCACAACAGGGTTGTTGGTGTTCATTGCCTTCACGTCGGCAGAGTTCTTTGGATTCCAAGTCCAACCGCTGTTACCCTTGTTGAAGTCTGGGTTGAAGATGAGTGCAGTAACTTCGTCACCTTGCTTCTCGTTTTCTGCGATGTATTGAGCTACCTTGTTATAGATAGTGCTACCGATTGTTTCACAGTAGTCTGTATCTGCTGTACCGTCTTCGTACTTGTTTTCCATCTCCATCAAGTCATCACCGAGGTCCTGTGCCAGTTTTGGGAACGAACCGGTAAGTGCTTCCTGATAGTCTGTTACGTCAGCGATGGCAGTTGCCAGCTTCTCATAATCCTTGACAGAAGCAACGAGTGCGTTGTAAGCAGCCTTCAAAGCGGTAATCTGCTCTTCGAATCCTTCAGCAGTTGCCTTCGACTTGCTTATCTCGTCTGCAAATGCTTCCTTCACCTCAGCGTTTGCGAATACATCGTCGAGGTCAGGATATTCGCCTTCATATTGCTCTACGAGACCTTCCAATACAGGCTGGTTAGGATCAGTCACTTCACCGTAATAAGTAAGCTTGAAGTTGTCGGCTGCAATCCAGCTTGCTGTTGTTGATTCTGTAACGAAACCAAGCTCGATGTCTGTTTGCTCGTTGAGTGCAAAGGTGATTTCGTAGTGCTGAGGCTTCTGGTCTTCTGTTGCAACATCGCGGCGGTTCTCTTTGTCACCGCTCTTTACATACATATAAACACCTGTTACAGCTGGTGCACCTGCCTTCTGGAATACTGCGATAGCATCACATGCAATCTTATACTTACCAGCAGGCATGTTCTTTACGGTGGTGTACATCTTACCGTCGCCCAGTTTGTTTGAGTCAACGTTGTAAGTAGGACGCCATGCTTGGATGAAGTTGCTGATAGCTACTTCTCCGTTCTGATAGCTGTCACCCTGATAGCCTTTTGAACTTGTAGATGCAATATCGATAGTCCATCCGTCTGCGTTGCCAGCTTCGAAGTCTGCATTGGTCATGAACGATGTTGCATCCTTTGGATCTGCGTTCGATGCTCCAACAAGCTCAGTAGCGATTCTGTAGTTGTAAACATCCTCCTGCAACTGAGTGTTAGCTGCATCGAGCTGTTCAGCAGTAGAGGCTGTGTTGTTGTAAACAGTTTCTGCTGCTGTAACGCTTACTTCTGGATATTTTTCTTTTACTGATGCAATATAATCGCCAAGCTTAACTGCTGCATTGTAGTTTGCTACAGCTGCCTGATATGCATCGTAAGTTGCCTCTGGGATAAATGCCCATGTGATACATGCATTTGCGATGGCTTCTTCAGACAATACGTCAATCATAGGCGTGAGGGCCTTGCGATTGTCTTGAACATAGTCTTCATCGTAGATGTCGAATCCCATGAATGCCACATCCTTCAGCTCTGTCATTTCAGCTGTGAATGCTGCGGTGTTGCTTTCTGAAACACGGAATTTGTAGATGTTTCCGGTTTCTTTGATCATTTCCCATGCTGGGTAGTTATCTGCCTGGTCGGCATAGTCAACGAACATGTTACGCTCGTGTACAGCAAATACTTTCTGCCATTTGCTGTCGTGCCAGTTGTTGATGTAGACAGACTTGCCATCCCATGCTACTGTAACATTTCCTTCTGTGTCCTTCACCTCATACTTGTTGATGAAGATTTTGTGACCGGTAGAACTGATGACAGCATGTGTGTTCCATGTCTGACCGGTGTGGTTGTCAGCACGACCGTTGGTCAGGAAACCGTCACCATCGATGTTGTAAAGGTAATAGATTGTAGTGTCGCCAGGGGCTTCACTTGACATTTTCACGTCAGCATAGTCTGCCGAAGTGATTTTCGGAGCGACCCATCCCTGTGCAAACATCATAGTCGCCAAGAATGACATCACTCCTAACAAATAGAATCTTTTGTTCATAATTGCTTTGGTTTTGATTAATTAGGTTACTATTAAGTTAAGTATTAATTGTAAGTTGTGTCTATTTGACAGGGCAAAGATAGATAAAATAGTTTAGACTACAAGCAAAAACACATGTTTTTTTATAAAAAACATCAAAAAAAGCGCAAAAGAGATTAATCTCATGCGCTTTTTATCTATTTTCGTCAGCAGTTACTAACTCCTAACTCTTACCTCTTACCTCTTACCTCTTAATTCTTACCTCTTACCTCTTACCTCTTAACTAATTCCAGCGTGTCTGTTGCAATCATCAGTTCCTCATCTGTCGGAATGACGCAAACTGTCACCTTGCTGTCTGGAGCACTGATGATGTCCTCAGTGGCACGAACGGAGTGGTTCTTGTCTCTGTCCATCTTCACGCCGAGGAACTCCAACCCGTTGGTGGCACCTTCGCGCACTTCCCACTGGTTCTCGCCCGCACCGCCTGTGAAGAGGATGATGTCCACACCACCCATTGCTGCTGCATACTGTCCGATGTATTTCTTGATGCGGTAGGTGTACATTTCCTTGGCCAGACGCGCTTTGTCGTTTCCTGCTGCAATGGCTGCGAGGATATCGCGGAAGTCGCTCGATGCCTCGCTCACACCAGCCAATCCTGATTTCTTGTTCAGCAGGTTGCTGATGCCTGCGGTGTCGAGTCCTAACTTGTCCATGAGGTATGTGACAGCTCCTGCATCGATATCACCGCTACGTGTACCCATAATCAGTCCTTCGAGCGGAGTGAGACCCATTGAGGTGTCCACACACTTACCGTTCTTCACAGCTGCGATACTTGCTCCGTTTCCGATGTGGCAAGTGATGATTTTCTGTGTTTCTGGCTTCACACCCAGGAACTCACACACGCGCTGGCTGACATAACGGTGGCTGGTTCCGTGGAATCCGTAACGTCGTACACCATATTTCGAGTACAACTCGTAGGGTAGGGCATACATATATGCGTAGTCGGGCATCGTCTGATGGAAGGCGGTATCGAACACACCCACCTGTGGCACATTTGGCAGACACGCCTTCACAGCGTTCACACCCTTGATGTTAGCTGGGTTGTGCAGGGGTGCGAGGTCGTTACAGCTTGCAAACACCTCCATCACCTCGTCGTTCAGCAGCACACTCTTGTTGAACTTCTCACCACCATGTACCATACGATGACCTACAGCATCGATTTCGTCGAGTGATTTCAGCACGGCTGTCTTACCTTCTGTCAGGCACTTGAAGATGAGTTGCACACCAGCGGTATGCTCAGCGATAGGCTGATTGATTTGTATCTTCTCTCCGTTCAGTTTTACTTTGATAAACGAATCAGGCAGGCCGATCTTCTCGATACCTCCCGATGTGATGACCGACTTGTCCGTCATGTCATACAATGCATATTTGATGGAACTGCTACCACAGTTTAAAACTAAAATTTTCATATTTAAAGTGAATAGTGTAAAGTGAATAGTGAAAAATCTTTTTTGTTAATCTCTTTTATTATTCTGTTCATTACGTTTGGCTGTGTTAAGTGAAGCTACGAGAAGAGCAAGAATTTCAGAGCAATCTGCATCCATACTTTGGAACTGGGTTAGGGTCAAGGTGCCATTTTCATGGAGCATCTTCAGCCAGTTCTTAGTTTCGTTGGCTTCTTTAGCCGCAATGTGCAGTTTTGTGATAAAGTCCGCTCTACTTTGTGCGAATTGCGATTCGCTTATATTTGCTGAGATTGACGTACCTGAGCGAAGAACTTGTTGATAAATGCTTGAGAACTTCGGATCTGCATTCTTGTAGAGGTAATCCACCATTTTAATGATTCTCTTTGAAAAATCAAAACTTTTGGTGGCTAAGATAGATTCCTTGTTCTCGTACATAATTCATACAATTTGCGTTTCGTTGTTCTCTTTTCTCTTTTCGTTTTTCACTTTTCGTTTTTCGTTTACTCTGCATCCATTGCCTGGCATGCTGTAATAGCTACCATCTTATAGATGTCATCCACAGAGCAGCCGCGGCTCAGGTCGTTCACTGGACGAGCGATACCTTGGAGGATTGGACCGATGGCATCTGCATTACCCAGTCGCTGAACCAGCTTATAGGCGATATTACCTACTTCGAGACATGGGACAACCAGCACGTTGGCCTTACCTGCGATGTCGCTACCTGGTGCTTTCTTCTGTCCCACACTTGGAACAAGGGCTGCATCAGCCTGCAGTTCTCCATCGACCTTGAGGGCTGGGTCAAGTTCCTTGGCCAGACGAGTAGCCTCTACCACCTTGTCGACCACCTCATGTGAAGCACTTCCCTTGGTAGAGAAGCTCAGCATCGCTACGCGTGGATCAGCAAATCCTGCTACACTCTTTGCTGTCTGAGCCGTACAAACGGCAATCTGGGCCAGCTGACCTGCATCAGGCATAGGAGTGACTGCTACGTCGCCAATCACCAGCACACCATCCTCGCCATATTGTGGTGTCTGGGTAATCATCAGCATCGCACCGCTCACACAGGTGATGCCAGGCGCACACTTGATGATTTGCAGGGCAGGACGCAGGGTGTCACCTGTGGTTGACAGGGCGCCGCTGATCTGTCCGTCGGCATCGCCGCTTTTGATGATGAGACAACCGAAGTAAAGTGGGTCGAGCACTTGCTCGTGCGCTTTCTCGATGGTCATACCTTTCTTCTGACGCAGTTGGAACAGCAGCTGTGCATATTCCTCCGTCTTCTCTGATGTCGCAGGATCGATGATGGTAGCCTTGTCAATATGCTTCAGCCCCAACTTCGCTGCGTATGACTTTATCTCATCTGGATTACCGATGAGGATGATGTCGGCGATATCGTCGGCAAGCACGCGGTCGGCAGCTGTGATGGTGCGCTCCTCCATACTTTCTGGAAGCACAATACGCTGCTTGTTCGACTTCGCGCGTTCAATGATAGATTCAATCAGATTCATATTTTCATTAACTATTTAACAATTTACGATTTTATTCTTTAAGAAGTTATCGTTTCACTCGAAGTTATAGAAGTTACCGCTTCGCTTAGAAGTTATCACTTCGTTCAACGATACTCTGCTAAAGTCTAAAGTCTAGCGTCTAACGTCTATTCCCCCTACAGGGGGGTAGGGGGCCTACAGTCCCGTTTTGAACACCCTAATCACAGCCGAGTTGAATCCTGCATGATCCATCTCGTTGAGTCCCTTGATGGTGTATCCACCAGGAGTGGTCACACGGTCAATGGCCTGCTCAGGATGTTCACCCGTCTGGTGCAACAGCTCTGCAGCACCCTTCATGGTCTGGATGGCAATCTTCAGCGCATCAGGTGGGTAGAAGCCCATCTCCACACCTGCCTCGGTCTGCACGCGCAGGAATCGCATCACATAAGCGATACCGCACGAAGCCATCAGCATACCAGGAGCCACCAGCTTCTCAGGGCACACGAATGTGTCGCCCACAATCTTGAACAGCTCTTCCACCTTATTAATAATAGGAGTGTCAACTCCTTCGGCAGCGCTGACGAATGTCATGCTCTCGCAGAACTCAGCCGCGATGTTGGGGATGACATAAAACACAGCAGGCTCCTCGCAGCCGTTGTTGCGTAGCATCTCGCCAATCTGCTCCAGCGTGATGCCGGCAGCTAACGAAATCAGAATCTGCTCTGCCTTCAGGTTGCTCTTGATGTCTTTTATCACCGTCTCCACCTGCCAGGGTTTTACTGCGATGACAATCATGTCTGCATCCTTCACGGCTCCGTTGTCATCTGTCGTGATGTCTATGTTCGGACAGTCGTCCTTGATTTTGTAGAGTTTCTCGATATGTCTGCCAGAGACCGTGATGTTGATGTCCTTACCACGTTTGCTCCATCCTCTGACCAAAGCACCTCCGATGTTTCCTGCACCGATAACTGTTACGTTCATAATGTGTCTGTTTTTATTCTTAAAGTTTTGCATTTGCTCTTGGCTATCGAAGTTTTTTTAGGGAGTTCAGGAGTTTCAGGAGTTACTTTTTAACTCCCAACTTGCGATAGTTGAGTAATTTTCCACAAAGGTACAAAAAAGTTCATAATGTGTAAACCATTCAATGCGATAAAGTTCAATTTTCGGAGTAATCGGCAGAAAAAACAATGCATTTTGCACTAATATTATGAATTATGCATTATGAATTATAAATTATTTATTACCTTTGCATCCGCAAAAGACAGAAAGAGTTAGATTTTTTATAAAACAAAGAGAATTATGGCTTATGTAATTACAGACGACTGCGTAATGTGTGGAACATGCGCAGGTGAGTGCCCATCAGAAGCAATTTCTGAAGGCGACGGCAAGTATGTTATTGATGCTAATGCATGTGTTGACTGCGGTACCTGTGCTGACGCATGTCCTACAGGCGCAATCACTCCAGGAGAATAATCCACAGGAGCAGAACATTATTGCTACACACAAAACACCACCAACCCTTCGGCTGGTGGTGTTTTTTTTGTTTACTTACTTATTCGATAGTTGACAGTTGATAATTGAAAACAAAAACATTTTAAAACAGCTTTTTCCGATGTTGGGACTTACGTCCTTGATGTCGAGCTGATATGCTTTCTTTTGTGAACGAGTTCCCAAAGAAATCCTCTCATCTCACCATCCATCCTACGGATGTCAACATCTTCAAAAGTAAAAAAACAAGAAAAACATATTCTCACAATCACGCCGCATGGTGTTTTTGAGCGAAAGCGACTGTTTTTTACTTAGTCAAGGGAGTATCCC
>JAFZYE010000052.1 GCA_017616445.1 Bacteroidaceae bacterium | reverse complement strand
TATATTATATATTATTCATTTTTTTGTATCTTTGCAAACAAATTATTTAATCGATTAAAAGAAAGTATATGAAGACAAACTATGAAATCCGCTATGCGGCTCATCCAGAGGACGCAAAGCATTATGATACGCAACGGTTGCGTCGTGACTTCCTGATTGAGAAGGTTTTTGCCGCTGATGAGGTGAATCTGGTTTACTCAATGTACGACCGCATGATTGTAGGTGGCGCGATGCCTGTGAACGAACAGTTGAAGCTGGATGCTATAGACCCGTTGAAAGCACCTTATTTCACCACTCGTCGAGAAATCGGTATCTTCAACGTAGGTGGGTCTGGTTGCGTAAAGGTGGGCAATGATACGTTCGACCTTGACTACAAAGAGGCACTCTATATCGGTCGTGGTGACCGCGATGTGGTGTTCTGTAGTAAGGACAGCAACAACCCCGCGAAGTTCTACATCAACTCTACAACCGCTCATAAGGAGTACCCATGTAAGAAAGTGACAAAAGCAGATGCCGATGTGCTCGCTCTGGGATGCTTGGAGGACAGCAACGATCGCGTCATCAACCGTATGATTGTGCAGAAGACACTTGACTCGTGCCAGTTGCAGATGGGTATGACAGAACTGAAACCAGGTAGCGTATGGAACACGATGCCTGCACACATCCACAGCCGCCGTATGGAGGCTTACTTCTATTTCGAAGTGCCTGAGGATCAGGCTGTCTGCCACTTCATGGGTGAGATTGAAGAGACGCGTCACATCTGGATGAAGGGCGACCAAGCCGTGCTCTCACCCGAGTGGTCCATCCACTCAGCAGCAGCCACTCATAACTATACCTTTATCTGGGGTATGGGTGGTGAGAACCAGGACTATGGAGATCAAGACTTTTATAAGATAACAGATCTTCGATAGGAAGATATTAGATAGATAAGGAGTGTCAGGAGTTCAGGAGTGGCAGACAAATGACTGCTGATGTATACAATCGATGATAACGCCTGAACTTCTGTAACTCCTGAACTCCATAAAAATATAACATTATGAAAAATTTGTTTTCATTAGAAGGCAAGAACGCATGGATTACTGGTGCGGCTTATGGTATCGGTTTTGCGATTGCAAAAGCGTATGTAGAAGCAGGTGCCAGGATGATTGTGTTTAATGTGCGCTCGGAAGAGGCAGTACAAAAGGCATTGGCCAGTTACCATGATGCAGGCATCACGAATGTGAAAGGTTATGTCTGCGACGTGACCGACGAGGTTGCTGTGAAAGCACTCGTAGAGCAAATCCATCAGGAAGTAGGCCAGATTGATATTCTGGTTAACAATGCAGGTATCATCAAGCGTATCCCTATGCATGAGATGCAGCGTGCTGAGTTCCAGCAAGTGATCGATATAGACCTCGTAGCACCTTACATCGTTTCAGCAGCCGTACTGCCTGAGATGATGGAACGCCGTGAAGGTAAGATTATTAATATATGCTCCATGATGTCAGAACTGGGACGTGAGACGGTTTCTGCCTACGCAGCAGCCAAGGGTGGCCTGAAGATGCTCACACGCAATATCTGTTCAGAATACGGAGAATATAATATACAATGTAATGGAATAGGTCCTGGGTACATTGCAACTCCACAGACAGCACCTCTGCGTGAACGTCAACCCGATGGCAGTCGGCATCCGTTCGATTCGTTCATCTGCGCCAAGACTCCTGCCGGACGTTGGCTCGACCCGGACGAACTGGGTGGACCTGCCGTATTCCTCGCTTCGCATGCCTCTGATGCAGTGAACGGACACATTCTGTATGTAGACGGTGGTATATTGGCATATATCGGAAAGCAACCTTAGATAGTTGATAATAAGGAGTGGCAGAAGTGAACTCCTGCAACTCCTGCAATCCATATAAAAACAAATTGAAAATGAGGAAACTGATTCTTCTCGATGCCTATGCGCTAATCTTCAGGGCATATTATGCTTTGATACGTTCGCCACGTATCAACAGTAAGCGCATGAACACATCTGCCATATTCGGGTTTGTAAACACACTGGAGGAAGTACTGAAGAAGGAGAATCCTGATTTCATCGGTGTGGCATTTGACCCCAAAGGTGGCACATTCCGTCATGAAATCTATCCAGCGTACAAAGCTCAGCGCGAGGAAACTCCCGAGGATATACGTGTCGCCGTACCTTATATTAAAAAGATTTTAAAGGCATATCGTATTCCTGTGTTGGAGATTCCGGGCTATGAGGCCGATGATGTGATCGGCACTTTGGCCACGCAAGCTTCGCAGAATGGGGATATCATGACCTACATGATGACCCCCGATAAGGATTATGGACAGCTGGTGAAGGACAACGTGAAGATGTTACGACCTCGACATGGAAGCAACGAATTCGAGTTGTTAGGACCTTCGGAGGTATGCGAGAAGTATGGTATTCAGTCGCCCCTACAGGTGATTGACCTCCTGGGTCTGATGGGTGACGCATCCGACAATGTGCCAGGATGTCCTGGGGTGGGCGAAAAGACCGCTGTGAAACTCATCAATGAATTCGGAGGAATCGACCAACTCATCAGCCGCTCCAGCGAAATCAAGGGTGCATTACGCCAGAAGGTAGAAGATAATGTGGAAGGTATCAGGTTCTCAAAACTCCTCGTTACCATCAAGACTGACGTTCCTGTCAACCTTGACCTCGACCTGCTGAGCCGAAAGCCGATAGACATTGAGCAGTTGAAACCGCTTTTCGAAGAGCTCGAATTTCGCACGATGCTTCAGCGAATAGTTGGAGGGAAACAGGAAAGTAAGCCTGCTGCTCATCAAGTCACCCCGATGCCGTCGAACGGACAACTCGACCTGTTCGCAACCTATGAGCCGTACGATGCAAATAAGGGCACAGAGACAAAGGCTCCATCGACGACCATTTCACCCGATGCGCCAGCCAGTCTTTTCGATACGCCAACATTCAGTACTTACAAAGACACACCTCACCATTATCACCTGATAGATACCGACGAGAAAATTGCTGATTTCATCGATAAAGCCAAGACCTCTGAAGTGTTATGCCTTGATACAGAAACCACCAATACAGAGGCCATGTTGGCAGAATTGGTAGGAGTGAGTTTTGCTGTCAGGGAAGGGGAAGCATATTACATCCCTGTACCAGCCGATCATGTCGAGGCACAGCGTGTCATCGACAAGCTCAAGCCCCTTTACGAGAACGAGTCAACGTTGAAAGTCGGTCAGAACCTCAAGTACGACATGATGGTACTTGCCAATTATGGTGTCGAAGTAAAAGGAAAAATGTTCGACACGATGATTGCTCATTACATCCTCAAGCCGGAGATGCGTCACAACATGGACTACATGGCTGAGGTATATCTCAACTACCAGACCATCCATATCGACGAACTCATTGGCCCTAAGGGTAAGGGACAGTTGACGATGCGCGATGTAGCACCAGAAAAGGTGTGCGACTATGCCGCAGAAGACGCTGACATCACCTTGAAACTGAAATCAAAGCTTGAAGCAGAATTGAAGTCAGAAGGACTATACAACCTGTTTGAGACTGTTGAGATGCCGCTCGTGCCAGTTCTGGCACAGATGGAACGCAATGGTGTCAGGATTGATGTGAATTCGCTTGCCGAAACATCCAAGGCATTTTCAAATCGGATGAACGAGATTGAGCGTGAGGTTTACGAACTGGCAGGCATGGAGTTCAACATCTCATCACCGAAGCAGGTAGGCGAAATCCTGTTCGACAAGATGAAGATTGTGGAGAAAGCCAAGAAGACTAAGACGGGACAGTATGTGACCTCGGAGGAAGTGTTGCTAAGCCTAAAAGGGAAGCACGTCATCGTGGAGAAGATACTCGACTATCGTGGTTACAAGAAACTGCTGTCCACCTATATTGACGCACTGCCTCAGCTCATCAACCCCAAGACAGGACATATCCACACCTCGTACAATCAGGCTGTGACGGCAACAGGGCGACTCAGCTCGAGCAATCCGAACCTGCAGAACATCCCGATTCGCGACGAGAACGGAAAGGAAGTGCGAAAAGCATTCATTCCCGACGAAGGGTGCCAATTCTTCTCTGCCGACTACAGTCAGATAGAACTGCGTATCATGGCCCATCTCAGTGGCGACGAACATATGATTGAGGCATTCAATACCGGGTACGACATCCATGCAGCAACTGCATCGAAGATATTCAAGAAGCCTATCGAGGAAATCACGCCTGACGAACGCCGGAAAGCCAAGACAGCCAATTTCGGCATCATCTACGGTATCACTACCTTCGGATTGGCCGAACGCATGCAGGTGAGCCGTGGAGAGGCGAAGGAGCTGATTGATGAGTATTTCACCACCTACGCCAAGGTAAAGGAATATATGGACAAGTCCATCGAGACAGCACGCGATAAGGGATATACTGAGACCCTGTTCGGACGTCGCTGTCATTTGCCCGACATCAACAGCCACAACGCTGTCGTACGCGGTTATGCTGAACGAAATGCCATCAATGCTCCGATTCAGGGAACGGCTGCCGACATCATCAAGGTTGCGATGATTCGCATTCATCAGCGAATGAAGCGCGAACATCTTCAGTCAAAGATGATACTGCAAGTACACGACGAACTCAATTTCAACGTTGTGCCATCAGAAAAGGAGATGATGCAGCAGTTGGTGATTGAGGAGATGGAGCATGCGTTCAAGATGAGCGTACCCCTTGTAGCCGATTCAGGGTGGGGTGTCAACTGGCTTGAGGCCCATTGACGAGGCCATTGAATCGATTCCCCATAAAGAATGATGCAAAAACCACAATGACAAATTGGTAAAACATCGTAACTTTGCAGCACGAATCAGCAAGTAAAATAAATCTATCACAAATACTAATCATTTTATCAAGGAAATTATGAAAAGAATCATCACGTTTTCTCTTCTGGCTGTAATGGCAGCAGGAACCGTAAGTGCCCAGAGCGACAAGTCGGGCTACCCAATCACCCCTGTACCATTTACTGCCGTAAAAGTAACTCCTAACACCTTTTGGGGACAGCGCCTGCAGGCAAGCCGCGATGTCACAATTCCACTTGCATTCAGTAAGTGTGAGTCAGAGCACCGCTACGAGAACTTCGAGCAGGCAGCCGAGCACATCAAAGACCCAAGCAAGACTTTCAAGGTGACGATGGGTTATTCGTTCGACGATACCGACCCATACAAGACCCTCGAAGGTGCATCATACTTGATGCAGACACACCCCAATGCAAAAATCAATGGTGAACCAATCGACAAGTATTGCGACAAGGTGATTGCCATCATTGCATCGGCACAGGAACCCGATGGATACCTCTACACCGCTCGTACACAGAATCCTGCACAGCCTCACAACTGGGCAGGCACGAAGCGTTGGGAGTTGGTGGAAGACCTCTCGCACGAGTTTTATAACCTTGGTCACCTCTGCGAAGCTGCTGTGGCGCACTATAACGCAACAGGCAAGAAGACCCTGCTCAACATTGCGATGAAGTATGCGGATTGTGTGTGCAAGGAAGTCGGCAGCAAGCCTGGTCAGGCAAAGGTTGTTCCTGGTCATCAGATTGCAGAGATGGGTCTGGCAAAGCTCTATACTGCTACAGGCGACAAGAAATATCTGGAGCAGGCGAAGTACTTCCTTGACCAGCGTGGTCAGCGTGATCCTTCATGGACACGTCGTCGTGGTGGCATGTACGATGCTGACGGCTACCTGCACAAGATTGACGAATACGCTCAGAGCCACAAGCCAGTGCTTCAGCAGGATGAGGCTGTAGGTCATGCTGTACGTGCAGGATATATGTATGCAGGTATGGCCGATGTAGCTGCCCTCACGGGTGACAAAGGTTACATCGATGCCATCGACCGCATCTGGGAGAACATCGTAGGCAAGAAATACTACCTCACCGGTGGTGTGGGTGCCACCTCTTCGGGCGAAGCATTCGGAGACAACTACGAACTGCCCAATATGAGTGCCTATTGTGAGACTTGTGCTGCAATCGCACAGGTGTACCTCAACTACCGCCTCTTCCTCCTGCATGGTGAGAGCAAATACTACGATGCCCTCGAGCGTACGTTATATAATGGCGTACTCAGCGGCATCTCTATCGATGGCGGTAAGTTCTTCTATCCCAACCCGCTGCAGTCAATGGGTCAGCACCAGCGTCAGGCATGGTTTGGATGTGCCTGCTGTCCATCTAATGCCGCACGTTTCATCCCTTCATTCCCACAATACATCTATGCAGTGAAGGACAATGCGTTCTATGTGAACCTCTTCGCAGGCAATGAGACAACCGTGAAGGTCGGAGGTAAGGCTGTCACCATGCAGCAGACCACCAACTATCCTTGGGATGGTGACATCACAATGACCATGAAGAAGGCATCAAGTCAGTTCGCCCTGAAGATCCGTATCCCTGGATGGGTACGCGGTCAGGTGGTTCCAAGTGACCTCTACTATTACAATGATGGCAAGAGCCTCAAATACAACGTCAAGGTCAATGGTGTGCCAGTCGAAAGCGAACTCGTCGATGGATATTTCGTCATCAACCGCAAGTGGAAGGCAGGCGATAAGGTAGAAGTGCACTTCGATATGGATGCCCGTCTCGTCCGTGCAAACGGAAAGGTAGAAGCCGACAAGGGTCGTGCTGCGATTGAGCGTGGACCACTCGTTTACTGTGCTGAATGGCCCGACAACACCTGCGATGTACTCAGCGTACTGCTCAATCAGGAGCCTCAGTACACTCTTGGTCACAAGACCATCGCTGACACAGACGTACAGACTTTGACAACAGGTGCACAGACACTGAAGTTCGACGAGCGTGGCCGTCTCACGGTAAAAGACGAAACCCTCACCCTCATTCCATACTATGCATGGGCACATCGTGGAAACGGAAACATGGCTGTATGGTTGCCAATCGACCTCAGCGCATCCAAGCCTGCTCTGCCACCTTCAATCGCTTCACAGTCGAAGGTAACCGCTTCCCAGCGCAACCTCCCATCGCTGAGCGCCATCAACGACCGTCTGGTTCCTGCTGACGGAAACGACCGCAGCATCCCTTACACCCATTGGTGGCCAAAGACCAACTCAACAGAGTGGCTGGCATACGAGTTTAAGGAAGCAACCGAAATCTCTACCTCTACCGTCTATTGGTACGACGACCAACCTTGGCAGGGATGTAAGGTGCCCGACTCATGGAAACTCTACTACAAAGACGCATCAGGCAATTGGGTAGAAGTGAAGAACCCTTCAGGCTACCCAACCGACAAGGGGGTAGCATGCACCGTCAGCTTCGATGCCGTGAAGACCACAGCAGTGAAACTCGAACTCGTCCAACCATCCGACAAGTCATGCGGACTCTATGAGTGGAGCGTGAAGTAAGAAAGGACAGACCCTCACCAGCAGACGATACTTCGCTAACCTCTAACCCTTAACCTTAGAGTCTAAGGTATAGAGCCCAACGTCTGACTTCATGAGTTCAAGAAGCTTATAGAAAAAGGATGCCGAGTGCATCCTTTTTTTGCGCCCTCGCGTGACTGCACGTGTCGCCTCGCGTAGCTGCAAGTTTTCCCTCGCGTACCGTCTTTGCCGTTCTCGGGGTTTACAGGTGTTGCAATCCTTGATTACACGAGCTGCGTTCCTTGAATACAGATAGCGGATTCATTGATTACAAATCACAATCCGAGTCACGTCCGAGAGCCGTTTTGTAAACCTTAGGGTTTGCACTTGTTATCCCTAAGGTTTACAATTGCTAACCTTAGGGTTCGCAAATCTAATCCCTTAGCCCTGTAATCAGTATTATTCTTCTCGTTCGAACCTTCTATAACGACACAAGAGCGATGCTTGGGCACCGCTCTTGTGGTATGTATAGGAGCAAAAAGTGTTTACAAACCGAAGAGGCGTGAGAGTCCTCCGTCGACTCCGCTGAAGCCCATGAAGGCCATAGCGAGGAGACCGGCTGTGATGAGGGCAATAGGCATGCCGTCGAACACCTTGGGTACTTTAGAGAACTGCAGCTGCTCGCGAAGTCCTGCGAAGACCACCATGGCAAGGGCGAAGCCCAGAGCTGTGGAGGCTGCATAGACGATGCCTTGCAGCAGGTCGTAATCCTTCTGAATCACAAGAATAGCTACACCAAGGATGCAGCAGTTGGTGGTGATGAGGGGAAGGAACACACCGAGTGCCTGATAGAGGCTGGGGCTGACTTTCTTCAGGATGATCTCAACCATCTGTACCAGGGCGGCTATCACGAGGATGAAGGCGATGGTCTGCAGATACTGCAACCCGTTGGGGTTGAGCACATAATGCTGGATGAGGTAGGTGACGATGGTGGCAAGCACGAGCACGAACGTGACGGCAGCTCCCATGCCTGTGGCTGTAGATACTTTCTTTGATACGCCCAGGAACGGACAGATTCCCAGGAACTGTGACAGCACAATATTGTTTACGAATATCGCTGTGATAAATATCAGTATATATTCCATAATCAAGCCTTTCTAAGTTTGTTAACGATTGCGATAAGATAGCCGAGGGCGATGAAGGCGCCTGGGGCTAAGACGAAGAGGAGCATGCCGTAGGTCTCGCCTTGGAGGGTGAAACCGAAGACGGCTCCTGTGCCGAGGAACTCACGCACGGCACCCAGCAGAGTGAGCGCGAGGGTGAAACCGATACCGATTCCGATGCCGTCGCAGATGCTGGCAATCGGGTTGTTCTTCGCTGCAAAGGCTTCTGCACGTCCGAGGATGATACAGTTGACAACGATAAGCGGGATGAACAGTCCGAGGGTAGCATAGATGTCAGGCACGTAGGCCTGCATCACCATCTGAAGGATGGTCACGAGCGATGCGATGACCACGATGTAGGATGGGATGCGCACCATGTCGGGTATCAGGTTCTTGATGCACGAGATGATGAAGTTGCTGAGTATCAGCACGAACATGGTTGCCAGACCCATCGACATACCGTTGATGGCGCTTGAGGTAGTACCGAGGGTAGGGCACATACCGAGGAGAAGTACGAAGGTTGGGTTCTCCTTTATGATTCCGTTGAGGATGATTTTGAAGTTATTCATTGTCGGTTCCTCCTTTCTCTGTTGCTGCTGTAGTACCGTCGGTACCTTGTTGTTTCTTTAACTCGTCGTAGGCATTCTGCACGGCCAACAGAAACGCACGTGAGGTGATTGTGGATGCGGTGATGGCATCGATGTCGCCTCCGTCCTTGCTTACTGTGAAGTTTGCCTGTCCGGGGTTCTTGCCCGTGATGTCGCCTTTCTGACCTTTCTGGAACCACTCGGATGCCTTGGCTCCGAGTCCCGGAGTTTCTGCATGCTCGAGGATGGTATAGCCGAGTACGGTGCCTTCCTTATCGAAACCAACAAGCACCTTCAGCGCACCTCCGAAGCCGTTGGTCGTGCTTTGGATGGCTGTGCCGAGGTCGGACTGGTAGAGGGTGTAGTCGCCTGCTTCCTCTGTAGTGTATTTGAAGTCGGCGCTCTGATCTACGCCCATCACCTGCTTGATGCCTTTGGCGAGGTTCTCGGCCTTGATCTTCTCTATTTGAGCAGATGTAGCGTAGTTGACAGCTGCCAATGCTGCTCCTGCTACGATGGTGATGAGTGTGAGCACTACCACCATATTGATTAATGATGACTTAAGTTTTTTCATTTCTTGACTACCTCCCCGAATCGCTTTGGTTTACAATAGTTATTAATAAGAGGTGTGAATGCGTTCATGATGAGGATGGCGAACGACATACCTTCAGGATAAGCTCCCCAAGTACGAATCACAACTGTCAGGAATCCGATTGCCACACCGTAAATCAGCTGGCCCTTGTGGGTCATAGGTGAGGTGACATAATCGGTAGCCATGAACACAGCTCCAAGCAACAGACCTCCACTCAGCAGCTCGTATTGTGGTGCCACGTAAGTGGTTGGGTTGGCCAGGTTGAGCAGGCCTGAGAATACAGCTACGGTGACGAGGATGGATACTGGAATGTGCCAAGTGATGATCTTCTTTACCAACAGATAGACAAGCCCGATGAGGATTGCGATGGCGCAAACCTCACCAAGACAGCCTCCTGTGTTACCAAGGAGCATGTCGGTGAGTGAGTTGCTGAGGTCGCTCATCGAAGCCTCGCCCTTTGCAATCAGCTTCATAGTGGCAAGTGGCGTAGCACCTGTGGTAGCATCGAGCGTCAAGAATCCTTGTCCCGGTACGGGCCATGTGGTCATCTGTACAGGGAAGGAAATCAAAAGGAATGCACGACCTGCTAGTGCAGGGTTGAAGAGGTTACATCCCAATCCGCCGAAGGTCATCTTCACGACTCCGATAGCAAACAAGGCTCCGATAACCACAATCCAGAGTGGAATGTTGGATGGGAGGTTGAACGCCAGCAGGATACCTGTCAGGATGGCTGAACCGTCGGTAACGGTCGGGCGTGGGTTCTTCAGCATGTATTTGTTGATGGCCCATTCGAAGAATACACACGATGCAACCGAAACGGCTGTCACGGCGATGGCTCCGAGCCCAAAGAAATAAAATGAGCAAAGAAGGGCAGGGACGAGTGCGATGCACACCCCATACATGTTCTTCTTCACGCTGTCGCCTCCATGAACGTGTGGCGACAACGAAACAGTTAATTTATTCATCTTGATCTATGCTTTTGCTTTACGAGCGTGAATGATTCCTAATACAGTAGATTTGCCGAGACGTACATAGTCGAGCAGCGGACGCGTGGACGGACAGGTGAACTGGCACGAGCCACACTCGATGCAGCTGACTACATCTTCCTTCTCCAGACGATCCCAATCGTGTAATTCGGCAAGTTTGGACAGGAGGTAAGGCTCCAGCCCCATAGGACATGCATCGACACATTTGCCGCATCGGATACATGGTTGGGCTTCAGCACGTTTGGCCTCTTTCTCGTTCATGATGAGCACTCCCGACGAACCCTTGCAGATAGGTACCTCGGTATTGAGAAGTGCCTTACCCATCATCGGACCGCCTCCGATGACTTTACCTGTGTCTTCGGGCAGACCACCGCAGGCATCGATGAGCTGACTCATCGGTGTACCCATACGGGTGAGGAAGTTGCTGGGGTGTGCGAGGCTCTTTCCTGTGACGGTCACAACACGTTCGAAGAGCGGTTTGTTCTTCATCACAGCCTCATAGACAGCAAAGGCTGTACCGACGTTCTGTAGGATGGCACCTACGCTGACAGGGAGTGCAGGAGGTGCAGGTACCTGACGACCTACGACCGCATCGATCAACTGCTTTTCGCCTCCTTGTGGGTATTTGACCTTGAGGGGCACTACTTCGATATTGCCGTCGTGGATATACTTCATGGTTTTCGACTTCATCAGCTCGATGGCATCGGGTTTGTTGTTCTCGATGCCGATGTAAGCTTTGCCCACATTCATGGCCTTCATCAGCAGGGTCACACCTACGAGGATTTCGTCGGCATGCTCGAGCATCAGGCGGTGGTCGGCTGTGAGGTAAGGCTCACACTCTACGGCGTTGATGATGATCCACTCAGGTTTTGAACCTGGAGGAGGTGCCAGTTTGACGTGAGTAGGGAAGCATGCGCCACCCATACCTACGATACCGGCATTCTTGATTTTCTCTTTGATTTCGTCAGCAGTCAGTTCGCGACGGTCTTTCAGCGTCACGAGGTCGGTCGAGCGGTCGATGCTTGGTTCCCATTCATCGCCCTCTACGGTGATGTAGATGGCAGGTTTCTTGTAACCACTTGCATCAATCACTGTGTCTATCTTCAGCACCGTACCCGATACAGACGAGAAGATAGGAGCAGACACGAAACCACCTGCCTCGGCAATCATCGTACCTACTTTCACCTTATCGCCTTTCTGGACGATAGGCTTGGCGGGAGCTCCGATGTGCTGGCTCAAGGGGAAGACGGCTACCTTTGGCAGCTCGGCTACCTTGATGGGTTCTGCTGCTGACAATTTATTTTCTGCGGGATGTACTCCACCTATTCTAAATGTCTTCATGCGTTCTTAATTTTATGCATTATGAATTATGCATTATGCATTATTTTTTAAGTCCCAATAATATTTGCTGTGAAACAGGAAGCGGTGCCGCGAAGTCGTAGTCTTTCACTTCTGCCGATTCGCTCTTGCTTTCACCCTTCACCAGATCGACCGTTCCTGCCAGCATGAACTGCTGTGAAGGCAGCAATGGTGCGTCGAACTTCACCTCGATAGGCTGTTCGTACGGACGGGTGTTGGTGTTCTTTACTGTAGGAGCTGCACTATCTGCAGCAGGAGCGGCAGTTGTACTGCTAGCAGGTTTTGCCGCAGGGGCAGCAGGTTTCTTGATTTCCTTACGCGGTTCGCCCAGCATGATGATACATGCCTTTGGACAAGCTTCTTCGCAGGCACGACAAGAGATACACTTCTCTGCATCGATGTACGAGAGGTTGTTCTCAACCGTGATGGCTTCTGCACCGCAGACGGTCTTACACTTACCGCATCCGATACATGAAGCGGCGCATACCTTGTTGGCTACCGCACCCTTGTCCTTGTTCATACAGGTGACCACCATACCTTGTTTCTGGTCGTCCACCTGACGAATCTCAATGATGCCACGCGGACAAGCCTTCGAACAAGCACCGCAGGCCGTACATTTCGTACGGTCAACTTCTGGCAGACCCGTCTCAGGATTCATCTTGATGGCATCGAACTGGCAGGCAGCCACACAGTCGCCACATCCCAGACAGCCATACTGACAACCCGTCTCGCCTTGAGCTGTGCTATTGGCGATACGGCAATTTCTCACTCCGTCGTATGCTACGACTCTTGGACGATTCTCGCAGGTTCCGTTACAGCGAACCACTGCTACCTTTGGAGCACTCACTGCAGCTTCCAACCCAAGGATGGCTGCCACTTTGTTCATGCACTCCTGACCACCTACAGGACATGAAAGCCCTTCGAGTGAACCAGCATCGGCTGCTTTGACGCAAGCTGCCGCCATACCTCCACATCCAGGGAATCCACATCCACCGCAGTTGGCCCCAGGCAATACTTCCTGTACCTGACCGATGCGAGGATCTTCTTTTACTGCAAACTTCTTGGAGGTGCCCCAAAGAACCAGGGCTGCAATCAGACCGATCGCACCAAGAACGAGTACAGCAATCAGAATTACATTTGTCATAATTTATAAGTTTTTTACACGATTGTTCGTTCAATCCACAATTCGAACTTCTTATTCAGAACTCCGTTCATCAAATATAGAATTAGGTAATAGACACCCAACAACGCAGCCATTACTCCGATGGCGATTAATTCGTTGATGTGTAACAGGCGAAGCGCGCAGAACAACCACACGACGATCATCACCAGGGGAACGATAAAAGCAATGATGACAGCATCCCGACCCATCGACATCGCTCCGTACACCATCACCTGTTCACCCACTTGGTAATCTATGCCACCAGTCCGACATTCAACGATTTTCTCCTTGCTCTCCGAACTCCGGCATAGCTTCTTCGCTTCACAGGCGCTGCAAGCCGACGATTGCAGAATCTTCACACGAACTTTGTCGCCGTTTACGCTTTCCACAATTCCGCTATGTTCAATCCTGTTTTTCATTCTGCAAAGATAAGAATTATTTACGATTTAATGGTTTACTATTTACAATTTTCTTTACAAAAGAGGATAGATTGTGCATAAAATTGGTATGTTTTTGCCTTTTTGACCTTTTGGCACCGTTCTTTTTTCTTTGCCCTTTCGCCCTTGACTTTCAATTTTGGCTTTCGCCCATTAAACCAACTAAGGGAAGAATCGTCTAATAAACAACTAATTATTAATAAATTTAAGGAGTAAAACAATCTACTTAGCATGAAAAAACTATTCTTGATGTTGTGTGTCTGCTCTTGTCATTTGATGATGAGTGCAGCCGGTTTGACCGTTACAAACCTGAGGGTTGACGGTGCTTTGCGTCCGTTAGGAGTCGGACAGGAACAGCCTATTTTTACTTGGACCGTTGAGGATGGAGGACTGAAAGGTGTGAAGCAGCAGTCGTTCCGTGTGGATGTGTACAGCAATCCCCGTTGCTCCAAACGTGTGTGGACTTCACGTAATCAGCAGGGGTCGACCAGCTGGACGTTAGGTCCCGAACTCGATTGTGACGGAACCGTTTACTATTGGCGTGTGACGGCATGGGACAACAAAGGACGTCAATGTATTTCCAAGATATCGAGTTTCATCATGGGTATGAAAGACCTTGGATGGAGCGACGCGAAATGGCTGAAGGGCAATCGTCAGGACTGGGAGCGTCAGGACGGAGCTACCGTGCTACGCAAGCAGTTCACAGTCCAGGGAAAGAAAATCCTCAAGGCACGTCTCTTTGCTTCTGCATTGGGTGTGTTCGATGTCTATATGAACGGTCAGCGTCTGGGCCGTGAGGACCATGAAGGCAACTATGTGTACGATGAGCTGAAGGCGGGATGTGTCGACTACCGTACGGTGGTGCCCTATATGACGTTCGATGTGACAGACATCATCAAGAAAGGTAATAACATGATTGGTGCCCAACTCACCAACGGATGGTGGAGTGGGGACATCGCCGCCAATGTCTACAAGAAGCCCGACCTTGCTTTTATGGCGAAAATCTATATCATGTTCTCCGACAGTACAGAGACCGCATTTGTGACCGACAACACATGGGAGGTGAACAACTGTGGACCTGTCCTCTATGGCGATATCTATAACGGAGAGACTTACGACGCACGTCGCGACTATGCATGGACGTCAGTAGGCAACCAGTCGTCTGGTTGGAAGCCTGCCGAACTCTATCAGGGCAAAGTCGACTCCATCAGCGCGTTCTACGGACCATCTACGATGATTCGTCCGCAATACGAGCAGACGGTGAAGAAGGTGACCGTGTGGGAAGGAACCAAACAGACGGGTACCACCTATGGTGCCATCAACGTCAAGAGCACTCCGTTGCTGGACGGGAAGAAGGGATTCGTGCTCCACAAAGGCGAGACGGCTATCTTCGACCTCGGACAGAACATGGTGGGGTGGCCCGAACTGACCGTACAGGGAAACAGCGGTGCAGAAATCACCTGCCATTTCGGTGAGGCACTCAACGACGACGGATCAGAGGCGCATGTCAACGATGGGCCTGCAGGAAGTGTCTATACCAAGAATCTGCGTACCGCTAAGGCCACACTCCGATATATCCTCAAGGGCGATGCAAAGGGTGAGACTTACCATCCTACGCAGACCTACTTCGGATTCCGTTATGTCAGCATGACAGCTTCCGAGGATGTCACCATCATCGACCTTAAAGGGCAGGTAGTCGGTGCAGATATCGACGAGTACGGCACCTTCGAGTGTAGCGACGAGAGCGTGAACCAACTCTATCAGAATATCCGTTGGAGTGCACGAGGCAATTTCCTCAGCATTCCAACCGACTGTCCTCAGCGTGATGAGCGACTCGGTTGGACGGGCGACACACAGATTTTCTCTCGTGCCGCATGCTATTCAGCCGATATGCGTACCTTCTATCGCAAATGGATGCGCGACCTCCGAAGCTGTCAGCGAGAGGATGGAGCTGTGCCCGATGTTGCACCCCTTGGTCGGTATGGCAATTACGGTAATGCAGGATGGGGCGACGCCATCATCATCGTGCCTTGGACCGTCTACTCCATGTACGACGACACAGAGATTCTCGATGAGAACTTCGATGCCATGACCCATTACATGTCGTGGTTGCAGTCGAACATCGATGATGCTTATTCGTTCAACGGGGCAGGTACCGAATACGGCGACTGGTTGGCCTTTGAAGAGCTCGACCCACGTTACGTCTCAGTATGCTATTATGCATACGTGGCCGACCTCATGGCACGCATCAGCATCGTACTCGGTAAGGATGAAGAGCCCGATCAGTACAACGCCCTGTCGAGTGCCATCCGTGAGGAGTTCCGCAAGCGTTATGTCATCGGACACCACCTCACACACAAGAGCCAGAGCGCATACGTCCTCGCACTCCATTTCAACATGCTCGAGGACGAAATCGACTACGAGAACGCCAAGAAAGAGTTGCGCGAGAAGATTGTCAGCAACGGTTATAAACTCACCACGGGCTTCCTCGGAACGGCCTATCTCTGTCCGACACTCTCCGAATACGACATGAACGACCTCGCCTACGACCTGCTCCTACAGACTCAGCAGCCTAGCTGGCTCTACGAAGTCAATCATGGCGCAACTACCGTCTGGGAACGTTGGGATTCGTTCACCGAAGGCGAAGGATTCAACAAGCACGAGTGGAACATGAACTCGCAGAACCACTATGCCAACGGAGTCATCGCTGAATGGCTCTATCGCGACATGCTCGGCATGGGTGCCGACTACGAGGATGCTGGATTCCATCACATCGTACTCGCCCCCAAACCCGATATGCGTTCCGAAAGCGAGCTGCCACCAGGACAGAAACGCATCGACTGGGCACGAGGCAGTTTCATGACCCCTTACGGACTCTTCTCCTCTGAGTGGCGACGCGATAAGGACGGCAAGATCCACTACACATTCGAGATTCCGTTCAACTGCAAAGCCACCTTCTACCGCACAATGCCTACAGGGACCGTGCTCCCCATGGAGTTGGAAACAGGTAAGTGGTCCTTCTGATTGATAAACTAACAATACAAGCTCCTCTCGTGAGGAGCTTGTATTGCACTTTTAACCTATAGTCCTGTCATCTTTTCTTAACTCTTAATTGACTTTCGTCCAAAATGCTTCCGCTCGGCATAGTTCAAATACATTTGACTCTGCTCTTGCTTACTCGCATTTTTCTTAACATTTTCCATTCTACATTCTACATTTTACATTAATTTTCCATTCTACATTCTACATTTTACATTATTTTTATCATTCTACATTCTACATTTTACATTATTTTTCCTATCTTTGCAACTTCAATCGAGAGTAATTGGTATGCGAACGGATATAAAGCAAGGTCGAAACAGTGTTCTTAATTTTATGCATTATGCATTATGCATTATGCATTATTTCCTAATTGCACTCTTCTGCACGCCTGATGCTTATGCCGATTCCATTCCGATGAGAACTTGCAGACCCACATTGGAAAATGTAAAAATTAAAAAATTTAAAAATGAAAGACTGTCCTCTCCCTACAAACAAGGTTCAAGGTCTTTCCTCCTAAATGAGGCTAAGGGGTCCTGCTACATCGGCGAACGCCATCAGTTGGTCGTCCTTGTGTCGTTCAATGACCTCTCATTCAAGAACGACGACCCCCTGCCGCTCTGGAATCGCATATTCAACGAACGGGGGTTCAACGAGCCTCCTTTCCGCGGCTCTGTCAGCGACTACTTCCTCGATCAGAGCTATGGCCATTTTCATCTTACGTTCGATCTCTACCATGTTGCGCTCGAAGAGTCGCGAGCGAAATACCGCAGCACCATTTCTCAGGATGAGAATTCACAATACTTGGTGCAGGACATTGTCGGGGTGTTGCGCACAAAGGACATCGACTGGAGTCAGTATGACTGGAACGACGACGGATACGTCAATCAGCTGCTCATCATTTTTCCTGGACTCGGCATGCACAACGGAGGCGACAGCAACTCCATTTGGCCCCATCAGTGGTGGCTGTCCCAACATACCGACAGCACAGGATTACACCCCGAGCCTTTGATTGTCGGGAGCGGCGATGCGACGTATCAGGTCGACTGTTACTGCTGTGCAAACGAACTGATGAAACGCGAGACCGACAGCTCGTTCGGTATCATCTGTCATGAGTACAGCCATTGCTTCGGACTGCCCGACTTCTATAACAACTCTACCACCTACGTAAAGGAGTGGGACGTGATGGATTTCGGCAACTACAACGGCAACGGATATTGTCCCCCCAACTATTCAGCACACGAGCGGATGCTCATGGGATGGCTCACCCCCACCGAACTCGCCACACCGACTGTCGTTCGCGACATGCCGTCAACCGACACCCTGCCCGAGGCATACATCATCTTCAACAACGCCAACAAGAGTGAATACTATATCGTTGAGAACCGACAACAGACAGGATGGGACACCCATTTGCCTGGTAGCGGCATCCTTGTCTTCCACGTAGTCTTCGATGAGATGGAGTGGGCGATTGGGCATCCTAACTCCGTGACAAACAAACGATATACCATCTTCCCTGCCAACAACATAGCGCTCACTACCGCTACCGCCGGTTGGGCCTACCCATACGAGCAAAACGACTCGCTCACCAACTACTCATCGCCCGCATCAACTCTCTATTACGAAAATACAGACGGCACCAACCTCATGTCCAAACCACTCAGGAATCTGAAGATAGAGAACGGCCTGGCATCGTTCAGCTTCATGGATGCCGATTCCTCTTCATATATTGAGGAACTGTCAACTCTCAAGTCCCCCTCGGGGGATTTAGAGGGGTTTCTCTACGACCTGACAGGTCGCCAAATTGTAAATGGTAAATCTGTAAATAGTAAATTGTCACGGGGTATCTACATCTCGAACGGGAAAAAGATATTCGTGCGATAGACC
>JAFZYE010000051.1 GCA_017616445.1 Bacteroidaceae bacterium | reverse complement strand
TGAAAAATGAGATTATGAAATATCCAGCTGAAATGAAACTATCTCCTCACTTTAAAGTGAAGGAGTTTACCCGCAGCGAAACTGCTGCGAAGAGAGGAATAGATAATGAAGACGTCACGCCTGTGCAGTTGGCGAATATGCAGGCATTGTGTGAGAACGTGCTGGAACCGCTACGACAGCAGTTCGGAGAACCTGTGTATATCAGTAGCGGGTACAGATGTCCAGCGCTGAACAAAGCAGTGAAAGGTGCTTTGAAGTCCCAGCACATGAAGGGCGAAGCTGCTGACATCTACAGCAAGCAAGGAGCAAAGCGATTGCGTGAATGGTACCTCTGGATGGTGGATAACCTGGTGTTCGACCAACTCATCTGGGAAACCCGTCCCAGTGGCAGCAAATGGATCCACGTCTGCTATGTGACATACCGGAAGAACCGACACCAAAAGCTGCAATGCAAGGACGGAAAGACGTACCAGGCGTTAGACAATTAACAATGCATAATTCATAATGCATAATGCATAATTAGTTGTCAACTATACTTTAGACGATTTGCACATCGGACAGAATCGAGTAGAGGCGTTCAAACTAGAACGTCGCTACTTTTTATTTTAAAAAGTCAGAAAAAAAAAGTAAAAAAACCGAATTAAAGGATAAAAAATGTAAGGTGAGAGCAAAATTAGCCAAATTGCAGATAAAAATAGCAGGTAGTAAATTGTCGAATAGTATTTTTTTGTTATCTTTGCAACCAAAGTGCTCAACTTACTACAGCAAGAACTAAAACCTAAAAAAAACTGAAATATGAGAAAATCCGTTTTACTATCTTTATTCGTCTTATTGACGTGGACGCTGCCGCATGCAACATGGGCAGACGACGGAGAACTGGAAACAATCCTCATTGACGGAGTGACATACAATGTGTTGCGCAACAGCGCAGACTGGGATGTATTCATTTCGCTTGTGAACAAAGCGGGAGGAAAATCTGATGTGAACGCCATCATGGATGCCGACTTCGCCACTTCTTACGTCGTCGGTTTGGACGCTGCTCCCTATCGAGGCATCTTCGATGGTAACGGCCACACGCTGAACGTGAACATCGATTGTGGATCGAATTCTTACGGAGCACCCTTCCCCTCGGTTAATCAAGCTACTTTCAAGAACCTGACGGTCACAGGTAGCGTGAAAGGCGGCATACACAGTACCGGACTGATAGGACATTTGTATGGTTCATCGCCCTCGGTCACCATAGAGAAGGTAAGAGTGTCGGCCAGCATCACGACAACGGACGACCATCTGGGTGGATTCATAGGACATACAGGCGATGCGAATGTCTTTATAACAGACTGCCTATTCGACGGAACGCTCACGGCATCGAAGAGCGATGCATACGGAGGTGCTTTCTGCGGATGGGGACACAACGGTTCGTGGACCATGCACCGACTCTATGAGAACGGCACCTACAAGGGGATTGCCCATGCGGGGTTCAGCTACTGGTATGACAATGCGGGTAACAAGAATATCCATACTTGGGGCACTAACTCAAAAAGCACAAACTGCCTGTCGGCTCACAACTGGGGCGAGATGGCAAACAATAACTGCAAGAACGTTACCGACCAGAGCAAAGTGGTAGAGATGATGAACGGTGAAGTGGCTGGATCGTGGCAGATGGTGGACGGCAAAGCTGTTCCGACAATGGTTCTCTTCCCGAACGAAGAGCAGGCCACAGTGGACACTTACGACATGATTCCCGGTGTTGAAGCTGGCGAAGAAGGAACGGTAAAACTGCCTGTATCGAGCAACGTCAGCATCAGATGGATTGAAGCCACTTATACTGACGAATACGGTCTCACAAAGAAAGTCAACCGTGTCACACTGCCCAAGAACAGCTATTCGGGCTACCTCATGCTGCCTGCAACGGAAGCTCACCGCGACCTGAATGTGACGGTGAAACTGATGGCAGGAAGTGTCACGAAAACGATTAAGAACACGGATGATGTCGTGATTCACAACCCTCGTATGCTGAAGGGGGATCTGATGGCATTCACTCCGAAATCGGAAACGAACAAGGGACAGCTGATAACGGATGCAGGAGCCATCAAACTGGAATGGAGCGTCAAGGACCTGACGGTAGCAGACCTCCTGGAGGGTGATCAGTTCCTCATTCAGCGTTCGTTGACGGGCAAGCCAGAGGACTACCAGAACATCGGTTCAGTGGATTTCGACAGTAAACAGGAGACCTACGAGTTCAAGGATTCATTATTGACCTATGACCTCTCAGAAGACCTGATTGACAAGACGATAGGTATCCCGTTGGTACGCTACCGTGTGTTCCGAGCCTCTACCCAGCAACTTTGGGGCATGGACAAGAACCCCACCGTGGCATACGTACAGCCACAGATGTCCACACTCATGCTGCTTGAGCCTACAGCAGCCAAGGCTGCGTGGAGCAACGAGACGGAGCGGAAGGTGAAGGTGGAATGGAGCTACAAGCAGAACGACAGCAGCCACAACTACGTATGGGACAAACGTGCTGCGATGAAGCTGGAGATACAGACCTTCCGTCGCGACGGATCGAAGGCCGACAGCATCGTGACCACACTCACCGAAGAGCAGATAGAGGCCTGCACAGCCGAAGTGCAACTCACCCATTCGTGCGTCACCTACAAAATGCGACTCATCGTCGATGGCAGCAAATCGCCTATCGGAAAAGGAACGAGCGAGGTCTTCGCCGTGCTGAACAGCAAAGATGACTTCAAGAAGTATGCTAACGCTATTTGGAGTCATAACGACTACCCTGCACGTAAGGCCATTATGAATGCCATCATGACAGCCGATATCACACTGGATACCGAAGAATATGCCCAATACTACTTAGGCTATGTGTATAATAACAGCGGTAAGCCCTATACGGGCAACTTCAACGGAAACGGACATTCGCTAACCGTCAACTTCAACAATCAGGCATTTCAGAATGTACCGAATCTGGCACCTATTTTCCATGCAGCAAACGGAGCCGTCATCTGTAACCTGACGACAGAAGGTGTCCTCTCGACCCAGCAGAAATTCGCTGCAGGTATTGTGGGAGAGGTGAACGAAGGCAATGTGTTCATCGAGAACTGCCGCTCAAAGGTCATGATAAGGAGCAATTTCTATGGTGACGGATCGCATGGCGGACTTGTCGGTATTGTGTCGAGTGGAGGCAATCTGCACATCAGCAACTGCTTGTTTGACGGATTGTTCGACTACTACTCTTACTTGGAGCGAAACACCTCGAACTGCGGCGGATTCATCGGTTGGCGCGAAGTCACCCCGACCATCATCTCCAACAGTTATTTCAATCCACGGAGCGTAACAATGTATGAATATAACAAGGATTCGCACAAAACCTTCGTGCGCAGCCGGAACGACGATGTTATACTCGGTCTCCTCGAGGACTGCCTCTACAAGAAAGCTTTCGGTGCAGTTCAGGGTAAGCAAAGCGACTCCGCCCCCAGCAACTGGTGTTGGAAAGACGGAGTGCCTGCTGTAGAGCAGAAGTCGTTCACGACACCTGTATCGGGCAGTGTGGCCGACGTAGCCATACCCGACGGACAGTTCTTCTACGAGAACCTTGGTCATATCGACCCCACATCGCTCAGCATAGAACCGTTGCAGAGTTCTGTGGTGCTGACATGGAACAACCTTACTGACGACGCAGTCGATTACTACGAGGTATGGCGTCGTGACTCGCTGTCGAACGATACCGTGCGCCTTATATCCCAGTTGACAGACATGCAGTATGAGGACAAGACAACCTCACCGGTACACAACTACTTCTACTTCGTGCGTGGTGTGAACAGTTGCGAGGGTCTTACCTACGACGACACCGAGTGGAAATCAGGCCATTGCGTACAGACAGGTACCGTTGAGGGTTACCTGCGATTTGCCGACGGAACCGGTATTCCTGGCGAACAGATCAACATCACCTCGAAGGATGGAACCATCCAGGTATCTGTAACGACCGACGAGAGCGGTTACTTCTTCAAAAGCGGACTGCCCTACATCAACGAAACCGAGACCAGCTATTCAGCTATGCCGAACCTGAACGGATACTCAAAGGGTGCGATACCTGTCACCTTCGGCACCTTGCCAGGCGAGAACACCGTCAAGGGTGTGATATTCGTCGTAGAAAAGAGCGTCAAGTTCTCTGGCTATGTACAGTATGAGGGTACGAGCATTCCAGTACAAGGCGTATCGTTCCTCCTTGACGGACGCGAAGTGCATAACGGTGCTGGCAAAGTGGTGACCGACCACGAAGGTAAGTACTCCTTCCGTATGCTGGAGGGCGATCACTCCATCCAAGCGGTGAAAGACGGACACGTCTTCTATCAGAAAGGCTTCTACCACGAAGACAAAGATACCGTGAACACGCAGTACTACTTCTCAATCGATAAGGCGGGCATCTACTTCTACGACCAGACACGTGTGAAACTCATCGGACGTGTAGCCGGAGGTAAAGACCAGGGTGACATCCCATTGGGCAACTCACTCTCACGCAACAACCTCGGCGATGAACTCAAACTGGTACTCACCCTCGAGGGTGACAACTCGTCACGACTCGTGTGGGACATCCAAGACAGTAAGAAGAGTGTGCGCGACGAAGTGTTTGTACACAAGGCACATGACCAGAAACACGAATACCAGACACTGGTACACACCACCCTGCATCGCATGGAGATCAGTCCAGACGTCCATACAGGTGAGTACGAAGTCATGCTGCCACCTGTGAAGTGGAAAATACAGCAGATTACTGCTAAGGGCTATGCTACCCTGTTCCAGGATGGACAGACTGGCGATGTGATTGACCTGACCGACTCTATCAAACCACATACCGATCACTATGAGGGATTGTGGAAGAACGCTAACGGAGACGACGTCAAGAGTGTGGATGTGAGCTATCACGCTAAGTACAGCCGCATCTATCACTCACCTGTCATCATCGACTACAAGCAGGCTGTCTATGACAAGTTCGAATACTTCGGTGACCACTACTATTGGGCTAAAGACCTTGCAGGAAACCGTGAACAGGTAACACTGGCCTACGGAAAGAGGAAGAAAGACTGGCCAGAAGGAAGGAAAGACTCGCTCGAGGCCGTCTATACCTTCGGACACCCTGTATTCAGCGTGGAACGCTCGTATCCGTTCAAGATTTCCGCTACAGAGAAATACTACTATAACAACGACATTAAGAACGACACAGTCGATATCGTGCGACTCTCAGGCGGCAAGGTCATCATCCATAACGGTATGGAGAGCAGTACCCATCGCGATTCCGTGCTGCTGGACAGCGTAGGCGAGGCTACTTATGCCATCAAGGCTAAGCAGACACCTTACATGCTGACAGGCGACGATGCCCTGCGCACCATCTCCATGACGCTATTGTTAGACGGAACTTACTACGAAGCTACTCCTTTGCGTGCATACGTCCTGAATATCGCAACGAAACCAGGTGCGAAGGATGTGCTTCCAATCAAGCAACCACAACTCATCGACATCCTGCGCGACCCACCAGGCGGTACTTCATCGGCTAAGCTCAGCAAGGGTTCGATGTTGAAATACACTTACACCCTCGACATGCAAGCTAAGGTCGGATTGTCCTTCTCGTTCCAATGGGGAGCAGAGAGTTCGTTCTATGTGGGCTTCGTGGGCATCGGTGCCGAGACAGGTACCATCAATGGTGCCAAGAACAAACTTGGATTCAACATCGACCTTGTAGCTACTTTCATGGAGAAGAATGCCTATTCGTACACCATCACCTGTAACGAAGACATCTCTACCAGCTCGGACAAGACCATGGTGGGAGCAGATGCTGACGTTTACATCGGAACGGAAACCAACCTGATATTGAAACCTGCCCTCGCCATCCGCGCCATTCCTCACAGCATGTGGAAACAGCAACAGGGAGCTGTGATGGCAGGAAGCTCGTTGGAGATTGCAAGAGGATATGACGCAAAAGGCGATACCATCCACCTGGTACGCGACGAAGTGGTGACCTACTCACCCGAAATCTCCTCCGTGTTCCAGCATTCACAGAAGTACATCATCGACCAGCTCATACCAGACCTGGAAGCTCAATGTAAGTCGCAGCTGTTCACAGGCAGCAAGGAAGATGCCCAGAAACAAGCTGACGCATCGGGTAAGCCCGTCTATTGGTCAATGTTGAAACCTGAGGACGAGAACTTCGGTATGATGAACTACAAGGTGACAAAGAGTGGAGGCAAGACGACCCTGGAGCCTGTCTATTACACCAACAAGATGGAGAAAGCACCAGAAGGCAATCTCTACTATCAGATCATCCTGCCTAAGGACTACACGGGAAAGAAGGAAGACCGTATCGCAGACTTCTGCCAATCGCTGCAATGGTGGATGGGAGCCATCAGCCAGAACGAGCAAGAGAAACTCGGTGCGTCTGAACTGGTGAAGAACTTCGATATCGACGGAGCTTCAGGCCTGACATACAGCGAAGATTTCTCATCCGACATAACATCGAGTGCATATATAAAATTCCCTTGGTCGAACATCGGAAATGTGGCCGTGGGTCTTGCGAGTGTTGTTACTAATGCTATAGCAAAGGCCTTCTCGTCAGCATCAGGCGGAAAGACAGACGATAGTTCGAGCGCCATTATCGACACCGATGTACACCTCGGCGTCACAGGCTTCAAGTTAGGCATTACACCTGTGCTGAGTTTGGACATCAATGGTACATACGGCAACGAAAAGAAATACAACCGCAAGGAGAGTTTCACCATCTCGATGGATAAGCGGAGTCATCTGGACTTCGATGTCTATCGTGTCAATTCCGATCTCACTAAAGGCACCACTTCAGGCGACTATGACATCTTTGTCGAGGGCAACATCGACAAACAGGCCACAGAAGTCATCAATGCCATCAAGAACGGAATGTATCCCGATAACTACAAGAATCGCGAATGGCGTTACTCACGCGGATTCGTCTATCGTACTCGCGGTGGAGCTACCTGCCGACCATACGAAGGTGAACGTAAGACAGTGATTTATAACCCAGGAACATTGCTCGACGAGCGTACGAAGAAAATCGAGAATCCAATCATCAAGATGGACAAGCAGAGCGTGAGCGGCGTGCCTTACGACCAGCCTGCTCGTTTCAAACTCTATCTGACCAACGACAGTGAGGTGCCTGAGGCTGCCTATTCGTTCTTCGACCTCTACCTCGACGAGACCTCGAATCCGAAGGGTGCCAAGATCATGATGGACGGTATGCCGTTAAGCGGTAATCCAAGTACCGTTCAGATCAATCCTGGACAGGTGACAGAGAAGACCATCGAAGTGTGGGCCAGCGAAGACTTCGACTACGAAAACCTGAGACTGACCCTACTGTCACAAGGCGACGCAAAGACCCTGCAGAGCGTGTCGTTCGACGTTCACTACCTGCAGACAGCAGGCGACATCGCTATCACAACTCCAGGCGACAAATGGATTATGAATACCGATGCGCAGTATGAGAAAGGTAAAGGCTGGTACATGCCGGTCATCATCAGCGGATTCAATAAGAACCAGAAGAATTTCGACCACATCGAGTTCCAATACAAGGAATCCACACGAGGTGACGACTACTGGACGAACCTTTGCGGCTATTATAACGATTCGACCATCTATGCTGCAGCAAGCGGCACGAAGGCGATGATACCTGAGAACGGCAACATCATCACTCGCTTCTTCGGTGAAGGAGTCGTGATGGAGAAAGCTTACGACCTCCGTGCCGTCCTCTTCTGCCGCAACGGAAACGGATTCCTCACCAACGCATCGAAGGTGCTCAGCGGGGTGAAGGACACACGTCGTCCACAACTCTTCGGATCGCCCGAACCGAAAGACGGCATCTTGGGAGCTGGCGAGAACATCGTGTTCAACTTCTCAGAAGACATTGAGTACAACTACCTACAAGCAACGACCAACTTCGAGGTGAAGGGTGAGACCAACGAGACCAGCATCCAGGAAGCTCCTTCGCTTCAGTTCCAGGGTCATGGTTATGCCCAGAGCGAGGCTCGCCGCAACTTCGCCGACAAGAGTGTGACGGTCGAGGTGATGATCAAACCCGATGATGTGGATGAGGAAATGCCTATCTTCTCACACGGACGCGACGGTAAGCAGCTCCAGTTGTGGCTCACCAAGGACAAACGGCTCAAGGCTGTGGTGGATGACAAGGTGCTGGTGAGCAACAACGTCATCAGTTTCAAGGGCTTCCAGCGCGTAGCACTCGTACTGAACAACGAACAGAAGAAGCTCTTCCTCTATAGCAAGAATCTTGATGCCTCGATGGACAGCGTGACCTACAGTGGCTACGGACCGCTCGTCTTCGGTTCCACTCAGCAGACCGATGTCAGCAAACGCTCCTATTATAAAGGGCGCATGCTACAGGCACGCGTATGGAACCGTGCGATGGACGCTACCCTACTCGACACCTACGGCAACCAGTTGCTGACTGGCTACGAGATGGGACTGACCGACTACTACCCCATGAACGAGGGTAAGGGCGATTATGCTACCGACCTGGCTCAGGGTGCCCACCTGTCGCTGAACGGTGCGTCGTGGGCACAGCCAACAGGCATGTCGCTCTATCTCGACAAGACCGAACAGCGCGACGTGAAGGGTCTGCGTCTGAAGGAACAGTTCTTCCAGCGCACCAGCGAGCAGGACTACACACTGATGTTCTGGTTCAAGACCAATTCATCGGGTCACGGCACATTGCTCTGTAACGGTTCTGGCCGCAAGACCGATGTGAAGGCCGAGGACAAGTTCTTCATCGGGTTCGAAGGCAAGACATTGAAATACCGCTCCAACGGACGTGAATACACCTTGGGAGACAACTTCGACGACGACGAGTGGCACCACTATGCCATGACCGTGAATCGCGCCTATCAGGTAGCTACCATCTATGTCGACAACAACATGAAGGCTCAATTTGCGACCGACTCACTTGGAGGCATGACGGGCAAGTTCTACTTAGGAAACATGGTATGGCAGGAAGCAGGAGTGGGCAATGATGTCGTTCATCAGCAGAATCCGCTGACAGGTTATTTCGACGGAATTGCTGTGTTCGAACAAGCACTCCCCATCTCGCTAATCAAACGCTATACCGACAAGGCACTCGGAGGATCAGAGAAGGGTCTTATCACCTATCTCGGCTTCGATCGTCAGGAACGACAGAAGAACGGCGACATCGCCTTAGAACCTTACGTGCTCAACAAGAAGATACAATACGACCCCGACGGCAAACCGACCGATGAACACGACAGTGTATTCGTCGATCCAATCGCCGACATCACGAAGCGTGTCAACCAGAACACAAGTGCACCCATGCAGGCATACGAGGAACTGCGCAACCTGAACTTCAGCTATGTAGGTCGTGACAACCAGCTGCTGGTCAATATCGACGAACTCGACAGCCGCATCAACAAGCGTATGGTCTATGTCACCGTGAACGACATCCCTGACCTAAACGGCAACTACACCGCTTCACCATCAACGATGGCGGTATTCATCGACCGTAATCCGTTACGATGGGAAAGGAAAACGTATAAGACCACGCTCGATCTTGGTTATTATGATTGCATATTCAACATCAACATCATCAACAACAGCGGTGCAGCACATACCTATAAGTTAGAGAAGTTGCCGAAGTGGCTCAGTGTGAACACCCCCACAGACATTATCGAGGCACAGAGCGAGCAGACCCTTACATTCACCATCAGTAAGGACATCAACGCAGGAACCTACGACGACATCATCTACCTCGCCGACGAGAACGGACTCTACGAACCCCTTGCGCTGAACATCACCGTAGAGGGCTCGAAACCCGATTGGTGGGTGGACGACAACATGATGCAGTTCTCGATGAACATTGTGGCACGCGTACAGATAGGAAACGACATCGTCACCGACTCACGCGACATCGTGAGCGTCTTCGACAGTAAAGGCCGCTGCATGGGTGTCGGTAATGTCAACTACGATCCTGTATCTTCTGAGAGTCTGGTCTACCTGACCGTCTGCGACAGCATGACGACCTCAAGTAAGTTAGGCTTCAAACTGTGGCACTACGAGACAGGCAAGACGATGGTACTCAAACCATCGAAGGAAGTCAACTTCCAGCCTGAAACCCTCGAAGGAAGCACCAAGAATCCTATCGTGCTGAGAGCTTCCGACCAATACATACAGAGCATCCCATTGTGGCCAGGTTGGAACTGGGTATCATTGAATGTGCTCAACGACGACTATTATTACGTCAAGGATCTGTTGAGTTGGTTCACATGGAAGGAAGGGGATATGCTGTCCGACGAGACCCATAACATCTCACTGCTCTATCAGGACGGCCAATGGATTTCGAACAAAGGATCTAAACAACTTGACGACCTCCACCTCAACATCGGTCACAGCTACCGTGTGAAGGTAAGCGAGTACACCATCGTCGAATTATATGGTAGCGCAGTGAAGGCCAAGGGCGATCGTACCATCACCGTACAGAACGGATGGAACAGCATCGGTTATACACCGTTGGTCAACCTGCCTGTATCGACTGCACTCGCCGACTATCTGGAAGAAGCAAAGGACGGTGATGTGGTGAAGAACAAGACCTCGTTTGCGATGTTCTCTGAAGGTGCTAACAATTCACGAGGATGGAAGGGTAATCTGCAATACATGAAACCAGGCGAGGGATATATGCTCTATCGCCAGGGCAAAGAACCTGCTACGTTCACCTATCCATACCATGAAGCGAACGCCACCTTCTTTGAAGGAACTGGTACGGCCAAGCGAGCTCCGATGGCTGAGAGCTACGCCGACAACATGGTCATGACAGCAGCTGCTGAAGGCATCGACGTGCAGCAAGGCGACAAACTGATTGCCTTTGCCGATGGAGCAATCGTCGGCGAGACAGAACTCATGTCACTCGACTCCAAGGAGCTGTTCTTCCTCACCATTGCAGGCGAGAAGGCAACTCCAGTCTCGTTCGCCATTGAGCGTGCAGGCGACATCATTGCATCCACGAACGAAGTCCTGACTTACCAGAAAAATGGAGTCAGCGGAACACCTGACCTGCCGACCAAGATCAGCTTCGTACATCAGCCATCTGACATCGGCCATCTGATAGGCTGGTACACCTTGCAGGGCTTCAAGCTCGACAAGCGTCCAACTCAACGTGGCGTATATATCATGAACGGTAAAAAGATAATCGTGAAATAGAATACCCTTAAAAGAGGTAAGAGGTAAGGAGTAAGAGGTAAGAGGGATGTTCGCAGGTGTATACATCCTATGGTATTCTCTCACCTCTAACCTCCCACCACTCACTATTAAATATTAATTGTAAATGAACAAAACAAATACATCAATATGACAACAATGGCTAATAAATTACAGGAATATATCTTCCCCCCATTCGGGGGGATAAGAGGGGGGCTTATCCTCTTCCTATGCCTCCTCTGTGGTTGCTCATCCGACGACAACGACGACCCGCACAAGGACGAGCGGCCCACATTCGTGGCAGCACAACGTCCCAATTGGGAGGTCGACTGGTCATCCGATGTCGCACGCCCCGACTGGCAGGAACCAGACCCTACGAAGTTTGAATGCAGCATGGACCTGATGGCCACGCTGGATGATAGTTTTCTGAAGTATTCATCCGATAATGATCTGCTGGCCGTATTCCTCAACGACGAATGCCGTGGTGTAAGCTATCGCAATGTGATGAAGAATGGCGGAGTGACTTATCTCTTACACGTCAAAGGTAGCAGTGAAGAGGTTGGACAACCGATGGAACTGCGCTACTATTGCGACAATTTGCACTTAATGAGCAGACCCACTAGTTGGAGGCCAACATTTGAGCCAAATAACCTGATGACCAGTGCTTACCAATGGGTATTACGGCCAGGAGACGGTAACACAAAGTACCCCAATAACACCACCGTTTTTATCGAGCACTCTAATGAGCTGCCGTTCACCATAACCCCGAACGACCTGCTGGGTGTTTTCTGTGGCGACGAATGCCTTGGTGTAGCCGAACCAGAACCCTCTGCTTCCGTCACATGGCAGATAGAAGCCTACAGTAACAGCACAACGAACCACGTACAATTCCGCTACTATAGTGCCGATAAGGGTGGTGTCTACACCTTCCCGATAGCTATCACACTGAATGGCAACTTTATCATTGTCCCAGTCGAATTCTAAAAAACATATACACAAATGAACAGAAATTTTCTAATATTCCTTTCCGTTCTGACGGGAGCGATGCTGACAGCCTGCTCGAATGAAGAGGAGGCGAAAGAGATGCCCGCAGAAGGGCTCCCCATGATGGTAGAAGTCAGCGAGACTCCCCTGACCGATGCCGATAACGGACAACCCGTGAATGCGTCAACACGCGGCGATGTGATTACATCGACAGGCTTTAATAGCTTCAACATGAGCTATGGAGGCTGTGGTGAAACTAAACCTATATACACTGCAAATAAGAACAACGAAGGTGTCTGGATTGTGGAGGGCAATTGGCCAAGCGATCATGCTAGGAATTATAGTTTTTACGCATATAACTATGGAACATTTATTGACGAAGTAAGTCCATATGTCTCTTTTACCGTCGATGGAACTCCAGCTAACCAATACGACCTGTTGGTTGCGAATACTACCACTTCTCGCACTGCTTGCAGTGGCACAGTTCCTCTCTCGTTCAAGCATGCCTGTGCAGCCGTGCGGTTCAATATCGGACAGTCCAGTACGTTAAAAGGAAAGAACATAACCTTCACAGAGATTACCCTCGTTGGCGTATGTAATAGCGGAGACTACCATTTCAACACAGCTACATGGACAGTCCTTGCAGACCCTGCCTCCTTTACGCTGGAGTCTGCCTCTAACATTTCAATCCCCGTTTCCTCGACATCACACGTAGGCGCACGACCACTTTCCTGCAGCCATCTCTTTATGATTCCACAGACATTAGGAGCCAGTGCGAAGCTTGTCATCACATACAGCGGAGGAACACAATCATCAGCTGAAATTTCCCTCAATAACGAGACCTGGGAAGCAGGTAAAAGATATACGTATAACATCCGACTTGGAACAACTCTCATCAAATAATGAAAAAGAAATATATTCCCCCACGCATGCAGGTTTTCGACATCGAACCTCGTACCTGCATCATGCAATACAGCGTCGAAAACTATAAAGATGCTACTTCAAAAGATTTAGGTGATACAACTGAAGAATAAATTCTGTTTAAATAAAACAGATTTCAATATGAAAAAGATTATTGTAATGGCAGCTGTAGCCATGATGGCAGCAATGAGTGCAAGTGCTCAGAATGGGTACGACGAGACAAAACACGAGATTGGCATAACCTACGGTGTGGGGGCGAACTCGGATATCATCGATGCGTACGAGAAAATAGGAGGTGCCCTTGTAGGTGCCAAGTATGAGAACGAGAAGTATTTCGGCCCCATCAGTGCCGAGTATTTCTATCATGTCAAGCCGTGGCTCGGTGTGGGCGGCATCTTCGCTTACGGCCAAAGTAAGCAGGATGTCTATACCCTCGGCAGCAAAGACGGTGAGATGAAGAACAATTACTTCACGTTGATGCCCGCCGTGAAGTTCGACTGGCTGCGGAAGCAGCACTTTGGCATGTACTCAAAACTGGCCGTCGGTGCTACGCTACGCAACGAGAAGTACATCAGCGACACTGCTGTCAATAAGGATAAGAGCGACAGCGAGCTGCACCTGAACTGGCAGGCATCGCTCCTCGGCATCGAAGCCGGCAGCCCCACCTTCCGCGGTTTCATAGAACTGGGGACAGGCGAGCAGGGCATCGCCCTCATCGGTCTCCGCTATAAGTTCTAACATTCCCACCCCCACCGGAAAAAGTACGCTCATATTTTATAATGTGGAAGTATTACGTATCTATACACTTTCAATTAGAATTATGAAGCAATCAAGATTATGGATGCTTGCCGCCATCCTCATGATTATCTGCGGTGCTTGTGTGATAAAATGCCACTACTGCAACAATGACAATGCGGTTGTGGCGACATTCTATATTCCACAGGCTCCTGACTATGCGGACACAACGATGTGGATTACGGAGGACGGCGATGCAGAGGGAACAGGAGCAGATATCTTCTATGTCGTCTCTACTTGGGAAAAAGACTGGATGACAGCAGATAGTGTGGTATGTCACTACGCTGACGTATGGAATCCCACACATCGCGAGCGTATGGCCATAGAGATGAATCGTGTAGCTGCCTACATGGCTCCAGGCAACCGTTTCTATGCTCCATTCTATCGTCATGCAACGATTGAAGCCTTCGAGACACAGAATGAAGATACCGTCTATAATCGAACCCGACTGGCGATGGAGGATGTCTGCGAGGCATTCGATTATTTCCTTGCGCACCGCCTCCCCTCTTCGAGGGGTGTCGGAAGGGGGCCCCGTCCGCTCATCATTGCAGGCTTCAGTCAGGGAGGCTTGGCTGTTGTAGAACTGCTGAAACACATGGACGATGAAACCTATAGCCAGCTTGCAGCAGCGTACATTCTTGGCTACAAGGTGACACCTGAAGACACGCTGCAAACCAAACATATCAAAGCCGCACAGGGAGAGTCAGACACAGGTGTTACCATCTGCTACAACACGGTGAAGGATGTGAAGTACATCAAACCTATCATCGCTACCACCTGCATGGGAATCAATCCGGTGAACTGGCGCACGGATGCTACACCTGCCACGCTTCACGACACCATCACCGTCACACTATCACCAGCGTATCACGTCCTCGTAGTCAGCGGCTACAGCGGCTCGGAGTACAAGCCCTACAAAGATCTGCTCAACGTAGGCGACATCCACAGCTGCGAGCCGTGGCTCTACAGCGAGTGCCTGAAAAAGAACATCTCAGTCAGGGCAAGAGCATGGCATAACGCTTTTGACAACGGATCTCAATGATAAGTGAAATTATAAAATGTAAAAAATGAAATTAGGAGTGACAGGAGTGGCTGGAGTACAGAAGTGACAGACGATAGTTTGCTGTTGAATACATCCTATAGTAACGTCTAGCGTAGCGTTAACTTCTAAAGATTGAATAATTAGAAATGCAAAAGGGAGAGCTCGGCTCTCCTTTTTGTCGTTTGTCACTCACCCGTCCCTTGACAGGTGTCTTAGCAGATAGGAAGTCGATAAGGAAAATGCATCATGATGATGGGTTTTCGTTGGGAAAAGTGTGAGATGTTCACAAAAAGTCGCTGTAAAAATAGCATCGAAAACATAAAAGTCGCTGTAAAAATAGCATCGAAAACATAAAAAGTCGTTAGAAAAATAGCAAATTATTTTGTAAATTCGCTAAGAAAACGTATCTTTGCGGCATAATTATTGCGAATTATTTAGTAAATATGGTGTTAAGGAGAAGAATAACGGATACATTAAGGCAATGGAAGGCCAAGCCGAATCACCTGCCATTGGTCATCATGGGCATTCGTCAATGTGGCAAGACATATATTGCACAACAGTTTGCAAGGGAAAACTACAAACACGTAGTCTATATCAACTTCTTTAAAGAAGAGGAGAGGAAAACGGCTTTTTACGGCTCTAAGGATGTGGACACTATCGTCATGCTTTTGTCTGCCCAGATGAGAACTGCGAAGTTTGTCCCAGGCGAGACTTGCATTATCTTAGATGAAATACAGGATTGTCCGGAAGCCCGCACAAGCCTAAAGTTCTTCAAGGAGGATGGGCGATACGACATCATTGCAACTGGGTCCCTATTGGGTGTTCAGGGATATGGTCAGGAGAAAAAGAAGAGGCGTAAAAGAGGAGCTGTCAAGCAAGAGAGGGGCAGTATTTCTATTCCTGTAGGCTATGAAGAAATCGTGGAGATGTACCCACTCGACTTTGAGGAGTTCCTATGGGCAAACAACATGAGCGAGGAAATCATCGAGGTATTGAGAAAATGCTTAGCCGAGGAAACACCTGTGCCAGAAGGTATTCACGTGGCTATGAAGACACTGTTGTACCGATATGTTGCCGTTGGCGGTCTTCCTGCTGCTGTGAATGCCCTGCTTGAAACTGGCAACATGAATGAGGTGAAGACGGTGTGGCAATCTATTCTGAAGGAATACCATTCGGACATGGTGAAGTATGCTGAAGACAAGGACAAGGCCCACATCCGAGCCTGTTTCAATGCCATTCCAAAACAGTTGGCCAAGGAGAACAAGAAATACCAGTGGTCAAAAGTGGAGGAAGGTGGTCGTGGCGTGTTTTACAAAGACTCACTACAGTGGTTGGAAGATGCCGACATCATCCGTAGATGCTATAATTCCAACATTACTGGTCTGCCATTGGAAGGAAATGCTATGGACAATGTTTTCAAAGTCTATACTGCCGATATTGGAATCCTGGTTGCTATGCTTGGGGGGGCCACAAGGGCAGATATTCTTCAGGGTAATCTGGGGGGCTTCAAAGGTGCAATATTCGAGAACTTGATGGCTGACACACTTATTAAGAAAGGCCAGAGCCTGTACTACCTCCAAAAGGATTCCGGTATGGAGTTGGACTTCCTCATCCGCTATAAAGGCGAATGTGTACCTGTCGAGGTGAAGGCTCGTACGGCACAGGCCAAGAGCATCTCCACCGTCAGAAAGCATCCGGAAAAATATGGTGTGAAACACTTCATCAAATTCGGTGACTACAATATCGGTCGTGACGGTGATCTTCTCACGCTTCCTACCTATATGCAGTTCCTCTTGGATTTGGAACCGGAAGAAATTGTGTTGGAGCCAATAGACGCAGATTCCATCAACTCACTGGCTAGGGATATTCTGGGTAAAGACGACTGACGATAATCTAAGTGACCAGAGAAGGGGTGAGTGACCATACTCTAACGGTCTGCGACCTGTAAGCCAGAGGGCAATGAAAAATTTAAAAATTAAAAAGGAATTCCTTTTTATTTTAACCTACTAACCAATTAATTACTAAAGAGGTAAGAGGTAAGGAGTAAGAGGTAAGACAATGCATATGCATAATGCATAATGTAGAATGTAAAATGTAGAATGTAAAATGTAAAATGTAGAATGTAAAAGATGAAAAAAATGAAATTAGGAGTGACAGGAGTGGCAGGAGTGCAGGAGTGACAGACTTCACCGTCATCAAATTTGACATTTTTAACGTATTTTAGGGTTCTGCAGCTGAAAACGGCGTTGGTCGATAAAGAAAAAAGAGAAAAGTTTTGTGAATTCCAAGATTTATTGTATTTTTGCAAACGATATCGAACCAATAACCATACGAACGAACTAAAACCGCATGAACTATGAACTAATCATATCCGCCCTCGCGGTCACCATGATTGTCGTGGTGAGTGTTCTCGTGATGTCATCAAAGCGAGAAAACAGGTGTAACGACCTCAAACATCAAGCCCAATACTCTTTCGCTATATTCATCTTGACATTGCTCTGCAGTCAGTCGTCGGCACAAACAGGTGTACATAAACTGCTGAAGAAAGCGAGCACGATGAAGGACTCGATGGTGGTGAAAGGGGTTGACCGCCGTTATATCGACATACCCGAACAACCCTGGCAGATTATGTTAAGAGGCAATGTAAGCCAGACCGTCGTCAGTATGAAAACCAATGGTAGCGTGCTAGGCGAAGACTACGACAATGATACGCGACTGGTGACCCGACCGTCGAAGAAGATAGGCGTCAAGGTTGGCTACAGAGGCTGCGGATTGGGCTACATGGTCAATGTGGGCGGCGACAAGGGTACACGTCTGACTTTGGGCGCTACAAGCAAGAAGTATAGCCTCAATGTGCGGTTCCACTCGTTTGAGAACACGCATCCTGACCTCGATATGAAAAGCGACCTTTTTGATGAGGAGGACATGGAGGAGATGAAAAAAGTGGTGCTCATCGATCCCATCAAGGTGAACACCATCCTGGCTGACGGCTATTATCTGTTCAACAGCAGGAAGTTCTCCTATGCTGCTGCCTACAAGCAGTCGGTGATACAGAAACGCTCGGCTGGTTCGCTCATAGCTGGAGGCATGTTCAACTATACGAATATCGACTATGCTGCTGACTCCAACGGCGACCTGATATTTCTCATGCACGGGCTCGGCTGTGTAAAACTATGGCAGGGGAGCCTGGGACTGGGCTATGCATACAACTGGGTACCGTGCAAAGGACTGCTCGTCAACGTCATGGCGATGCCTATGCTGACTATCGTCAACAAGCTTAAGGCCTACGCCTACGAAACCAACATACCTGAAATGATGGAAGACCCCACGTTCTTGAAATTCGTGAACTACGAAATCGGCTATGATGAGTATGATGAGTGGTACTATGCAAACGTGAAGATAAAATACCTGGGCAGCGAGACGTTTAACAGTGGTGCGAGCTTCGGTTTCGATGGTCGAGTGTCTATAACCTACAATTTCGGACGCTACTTCCTTAACGTCTACGGGCAATTCAACAACGTCCGCTATCGTCACAACTCCAGCAACGGCTATCTCAACGACTGGTTCGTCAACAGTTCCATTGGAATACGGTTGTGACGATTAAGTGAAAAGTGAAAAATGAAAAGTGAAAAGTGAAAAATAATACCTCAATATCATTAACATCTAAAACCAAAACGATTATGAAGAAAACGTATCTATGGGTGCTCGCCGCTATCCTCGTTTGCGGCGCAAGTGTGTTCACTTCGTGTACAGAAGATAACGACGACAATCCCGTACAGCCCGACCTCAACGTGGCTGAGAAAATTGTAGGCAAGTGGATGGTGGAAGAACTGGATGGGCAGCCCTGTCCCACCAACTGGAAGACAGTGCTGACGTTCGTTTCGCCCACCAACGCATACGGCAGCCTGTCGGATTACTACAGCCTGTCGTGGAACGTGCGCGTACTGGCCGATGTCACTATCAACGGCAACAAAGTGAGCGTTGTGAGTCAGGACGGCAACACCAAGAATGTGCTGGACTGCACCGTTTTGTCCATTACAGACAAGGAAATGCTGATGAGTTCCGACTGGAATGTCTATGTGGACGGCACATCTGTTCAGCATGAGGTCTATGGCAAGGAACGCTATGAGCGCATAACCAGCGACTATCAGGATGCCATCCTCGGCATGTGGGAAGGCCATAGCACCGGTGCTGATGGCTCAGAGTTCGATGACGGTCAGAACCACCGTTGGGAGTACTTGGCCGACGGTACTTTCCGCTACTACCACAAGGTGGGCGACGAATGGCAGCTCAGCAACGACGTGCTTAACGAATACTTCGTTGACGGCATCCTGCTCTGCACCCGCTGGAAGAACGCAGGCGAAGGGCAGCAGGAAAACCGCGAGTGGTGGGAGATTGAATCTATCGAAAACGGTGTGATGAAGTGGACGGCCCTGCGCCTGCGTGATGACGGCTCTACCTACACCGCCACCTTCGAGATGACCAAGGTACAGTAATCAGAACAAAACTATAATGAAAAAAACGTATGTATGGATGCTCGCCGCCATCCTTGTAATCAGCGGCTTGGCAGTGCTGACATCGTGTACGAACGACGATGACCCCGTCGTGCCGACTGACGAGGTGGAAGCGCAGTTGCAAAAGATGACGCTACGCGAAAAGGTGGGACAGCTGTTCTATGTACGACCCGAATGTCTCGACACCACCATCCACTTCAATCTGCCCAGTAACATTGACGTCAGTGCCGACGACATCAAGAAAATCAAGTTGCAGGCCGTGAACGCCACGATGCTGGGCGTGAACGAGAAGTACCCCGTGGGCGGCATCATCCTCTATGCCCATAACATCGAGGACGAGGCACAGCTGGCGACATTCATACCACAGATACGTGCCTTGAAAGGCTCGCCACTGCTCTGCATCGACGAGGAGGGAGGCCGCGTGGCCCGCATCGGCAACAATGAGAACTTCCAAGTGGAGAAGTTCGAGTCGATGGGTGCCATCGGTGCAACGGGTGACCCGCAGAATGCCTACCATTGCGGCAATACCATCGGTACCTACCTGAAGAAATACGGCTTCGACATCGACTTCGCCCCCGTGGCTGACGTGAACACCAACCCGGAGAACATCGTCATCGGTGCTCGTGCTTTCAGCGACAATCCCGAGGTGGCAGCACCGATGGTTGTCAACTACCTGCAGGGCCTGAAGGATGCAGGCGTGACGGGTTGCATCAAGCATTTCCCCGGTCATGGCGACACCAAGGCAGACACCCATTTCGGCTATGCGCAAAGCCTGAAGACCTGGGAGCAGATGACAGGCTGCGAGATGATTACCTTCAAGGCAGGCATTGCATGGGGTACGCAGCTGATTATGACGGCTCATATCGCTACGCCCAACGTTACGGGGTCGGACATCCCTGCCACCATGTCGTCCGTCATCCTGAAAGACAAACTGCGTGGCGAACTGGGTTACCAGAACATCATCATCACCGACGCGATGGAGATGGGAGCCATCACCAAGCAGTACACCAATGCCGAGGCAGCAGTGGGTACACTCCAGGCTGGTGCCGACATCGTGCTGGGTCCGCAGAACTTCGTGGAAGCCTTCGATGCCGTAGTCAAGGCCGTGGAGGACGGCAGACTCACCGAACAGCGTATTGATGAGAGTGTGCGCCGCGTATTGAAACTGAAAAAGCAAATAGGACGATAAAGATTCACCCTTCAACACAGATACCATGAACAAGAGATTACATTTAGAAGAAGAGGCTGCACGTTGTCTGCTCTGTGCCGATGCGCCATGTAGCCAGGCATGTAGGAAAGGCGACCCAGCACGGGCTATCCGTGCCATCCGCTTTGGCAATGAGAAATTGGCCGGCAGGTGGGTTGCCGAGTGTACGGACGATGATTTGGAGGCAGCAGAAAAAGCCTGCATCCATTATGACAGACCGATACGTATCAAAGAGATGCTAAGACCCACCCCCCAGCCCCTCCCTGTGAGGGAGGGGAGTGGTTACTCTCAAGGCTCAGAACTATCTACTCCCATCCCTTACAGGGAGGGGTCGGGGGTGGGTCTTTCCATCGACTTCTGCGGCATCCGCTGCGAGAACCCGTTCTTCCTGGCTTCGTCAGCTGTCTGTACCAACTACGAGATGGTGGCTCGTGCCTTCGAAATGGGTTGGGCTGGCGTCTTCTACAAGACCATCTGCCTGCAGGAGATACGCGAGGTGTCGCCCCGTTTCGATGCCTGCCAGCAGGAGGGTTCATCGGATTTCTACGCCTTCCGCAACATGGAACAGCTGAGCGAGAATCCTGTGGAGATGGACTTCGACATCCTGCGCCGACTGAAACAGAACTATCCTTCGAAAGTCGTCGTGGCCAGCATCATGGGGCAGACCGAGGAGGAGTGGATCAAGCTGGCGAAGATGGCCGAGAAGGCTGGTGTTGATGCCGTCGAACTGAACTTCTCGTGTCCGCAGATGCGACTGGCCGGCATGGGCAGCGATGTAGGCCAGAACCCTGAGCTGGTGCTCTTCTATACCGCTTTTGTCAAACGCAGTATCTCCCTTCCCGTCATTCCGAAGATGACACCTAATATCACCCATATCACCGAACCGACTATGTCGGCATACTTTGCCGGTGCAGATGCCATATCGGCCATCAATACCATCAAGAGTGTGACGATGGGCGACCGTGCCCGCGTCTCAGGGCATAAAACCATTTCGGGCCTCTCAGGAAGAGCTGTGCGCCCTATCGCACTACGACATATTCTGGAGATAGCACAGACCCCCATGACACGTACTGTCTCGAAGCTTGACGAATCTCAAAACCAGCAACTTCAAATGTACGGAAAGGGACTGGAGATAAGCGGCATAGGGGGCATCGAGACGTGGAAGGACGCACTAGAGTTTATCCAGCTGGGATGTCGCAACGTACAGGTATGCACGGCTGTGATGCAGTATGGCTACCGTATCATCGATGACTTGATTCTCGGCATGCAAAACTATCTCATGGAGCGAGGCTTATCCTCACTCGAAACCCTTGTGGGCGAGGAACTGCCCAACTTCGTGACTCCTACAGACCTGGATCGCGAGACCATTGTCTTTCCAAAGATTGACCGTGACAAGTGTATCGGCTGTGGACGCTGCTACACCTCGTGTATGGACGGTGGCCATCAGGCCATCACCTTCGATTACGAGTCTCGCCAACCTCGCATCGTCGGCACCAAGTGCGTTGGCTGTCACCTCTGCCGTCTGGTCTGCCCCACAGGTGCTATCGGCATGGCCAAGCGTATCGCCAAGAAAAAATAAGAATTACAATTAGATACAAGACAAAAACAATGAACGGATATACTTTGAAAATGCGTTTCCTCGCACTCTTCCTCATGTCGCTGCTGCTGCCGCTGAATATGTGGGCACAGTTCATCGATGAGTCTGAAGCCCTTCAGCGGGCACAAGCCTTCCTGTCGCAACGAAACGGCGGGAAAGCAAAAGCGATACGGATGCCCTCAAAGGGTCGTAGGGCAATGGGTGGTCAGGACACGACTGCCTGCGACTACTATATCTTCAATGTGGAAGCGGACGGCGGCTTCGTCATCGTAAGTGGCGACGACCGCACCATCCCCATCTTAGGATACTCCGACAGCGGAAGCATCCAGGAAGGCTCGATGCCCCAAGGTCTGAAGGCGCTGCTTGAAGACTATTCAGTTCAGATTGCGGGATTAGAGGATAGCGATGTCCAAGCACAGGATGGACGCAGGGCGGCACAGATCCGTCATGCGATAGCTCCGCTCATCGAAACAAAATGGAACCAGGGAGCACCTTATAATAATGATTGTCCGGAAATAAATGGTGTGAGAGTAATGACGGGCTGTGTGGCTACGAGTATGGCTCAGGTGATGTACTACTATCAGTCGCCTGCGGATCCATGCGACCCAATCCCTGATTATACGTCAGAAACGGAGGGATTACCGCTTTCTGCGTTGGAAGCTACCACATTCAACTGGGGAGCCATGACCCCGACCTACTCTTCGTCAGACACGGGTGAGGCTGCTGATGCCATAGCCAAATTGATGCGATACTGTGGTCAAGCTTTGCAAATGGATTATGGGGTAGATTTTTCTGGAGCATTCAATGAAGCAATTCCCGATGCTTTGAAGACCTATTTTTCTTATGATAACGGTATTCGCCATACCTATCGCAAATGCTACACCTATGCCGAATGGGTAGAGCTAATCTACTCGGAGTTGGCCGCAGCCCGTCCGGTGGTGATGGGTGGGTGGACTTCAATTGATGGTCATTCTTTTATCTGTGACGGCTATGAGGCCGACGACTATTTCCACTTCAATTGGGGATGGGGCGGCTCTTCTGACGGATACTTCCGCATGGCGGTACTGAACCCCGATAAGAGAGCCACCTCTTCGCTCGACGGCTTTAATTCCACGCAGGCTGCTGTCATCGGAATACAGCCGCGGACAGATGAGACAAAGACCTATTGCCTTTCGCTTGAAGAATTCTACTTGGCTGATGAGCCGGCAAGCAGCAGTCATACCTTTACTCGCGCCTCTGAAACCGATCCATTCACCGTTAACTTGAACTATTCTTTGTGGTGCTATAAATACGGAATCAACAATTACGATATTGCCTTCATGTTGTTGGACGAGGGTGGTCAAGTGACATCTACGATAGGTCAAATCACGAATCAACCCATAACGTACTGCACCAGTTATTCCGGCCCCAATTCGGTAGAGATTCCTCCTGTAAGCGACGGCACCTATTACATAAAAGTGATGAGCCGACCTCACCCGTCTGATGGCGAGGGTGCCTGGATGGAATGCTTCGATGGCGACCAGTACAAGATGACAGCCGTGGTCTGTGGGAACGAGTTGACCATCAGCGTCCCCCTGCCCAAGAACACAAAGCCTGCAAGTGTCTCTATCACTGTCGAAGGCAACAAAACGGTGGGCTGTGAACAGGATGTCATCGCCTCTATTACAGGTGGGAGTGGCGATTATCATGGCAATTTATTGCTTTATGTAAATGATGTTGCGATGATGGGAACGGAAGTTGATATTCGTGCGGGAGAAACCGTAGATGTACATTTCTCATTTATACCATCCACAGCTGGCGACAATGTGATAAAGCTGTCGACAAACTGGTCACCCGATGCTGCCTATACGTTTGGCGAAAAAACAACTGTCGTCATTCTTGAGAGCGATGCTACGAATTCGCAAGAGTTGACGATTGAGCCTGTAATTACCAACCTGACGAAAGATGGCAAACTCTACGGCAACGCTGTACGTGCGACTGTCCGCGTGAAGAACCCTTCGACGGAGAACAGTTATGTCGGTCATGTGAACTGCTCCCTGAGATTGTATAACAACGCCACAGATGAAGCGGGCGACTTCTTTGATGCCTTTGTATTGAGCAAGTCTGTTGTCATTCCCAAGAGCGAGAGTGCTGAGAACCTCAGTTATGTCGACCTCAACTTCGATTATGATGCGCTGGATTTCAGCAAGTTCTATCGGCTGCGCTTTAGCTATTTTAAAGATAATCAAACCACTAGCGGGCCTATCGTTTCAATTGCAAATGGAATTGTTTCAACGGCTGACGGAAATGCCTTAGAGATGGGAGAGGGTTATTCCCTATACGCATCAGATGGCAGCGTTACCGTCACTGAGAAGACCTCAGCCTTCGATGCTGGCTCTTCCCCATGCGTGGATTTGCGTGGCATCAATAGTTTCGAGGGCATCACCATCACTCCGAGCACCAATCCCAACTGCATCTACCTGTTGGCAACAGGCATAGAGACTCCCGATGCCCTCAGCAGTTGCAATGTGGTCAGCGGTACGTCAGTTGATAACCTCACGGCCTCCACGCTGACCCTGCACGACGGCTACGACTTCTTCACGCCAGTATCCTTCACAGCAACTGCTGTCAGCTACACCCGCACCTTCACCCTTGCTGCTAACGGCACCAGCGGATGGAACACCATCATGCTGCCCTTCGATGTCAGCAGCGTCAGTTGCGAGGTAATCGGTACGGTCGATTGGTGCCACGACTACTCCGACACGGATAAGAACTTCTGGGTGCGTGCCTTCACGGAAGAAAGTCCAGGTACCGTCATCTTCGACTATGCCAATGAGATGGAAGCCAACACGCCGTACATCATTGCCGTTCCTGACGACCGTTGGGGAAGCGCCTTGCAGATGACAGACCGTGCTGTGACCTTCAGCGGCATCGATGCTCACATAAAACCGACAAGCGATAAATCATTAAGCGGCAACAGCTATAAATTCAACGGAAACACATGCGGCAAATCACTCAAGGATGTGTATCTATTGAACAACAATGGCAGCAGCTTTGTCCTTACGGGCACATCAACTGATGTACCCGCCTTCCGTGCTTGGTTCTCTCCTGTGAACCAATCCTCTCCATCGCCGACTCTGTCGATAGGCAGTCCTGAGACTACCGGAATTGGAATCATCCCCACCCTATCCCAGATAAGTGAGGAGCGTGAAGGCGCGTGGTATGACCTCAGTGGAAGGAAGCTGAATGGTGTCCCGACCCAACGCGGTTTATACATCAATCATGGAAAAAAGTTTTTAAAACCATAGTAATAACCTCAGAACATTAAGCCTTATGAAAAAGATTTTCATGACACTCGCAGCCGTCCTTTGCTGCGCAATGACAACAGCGGTATTCACCGCATGTAGTGACAATGAAGACAACCCAACTCCTGATCCCACAACGCCAAAAGAAGCTGAATACACCATCATCTTCTATGGACAGGGCGGTAAGAACCTGGATGCAGGAATTATGAACAACATCAGTCAGTTCTTCCAGGGCAATACCCTGACCTTCAAGAAAGTCAAGGTGGTCGGGCAGTACAAGTTCTCGACCGCAGAGAACATGGAAGAATGCGGCATTCCTGAAGACTATGCATCTAGGTTAGGCGGAAATACCTATCGTTTCGTCATCGACAGAAAAATAACAGATGAAGATGCGTGGATGGACGATAAGTATATCTATGGTGAAGACAACTGCGACATCACCAATCCAGACTCGCTGACGAACTTCATCAACTGGGCAGCCAAGGTGTGCCCTGCCAAGCATTATATGCTCGTCATCTCTGACCACGGTGGTGGCTACCAGCCCCACGACGACCTGCCTTACCTGCCTGCCACCCGTGGTCTGGTTTACGATGACGGCAACAACAAGAACCATTTCACCATCACATCGCTCACCAGCGCACTGCGTGCTGCCAGCATCCGTCTGCAGGTCATCTATTTGGATGCCTGCCTGATGAACACCGTCGAGTACCAGTTCGAGCTGAAAGACCTCTGCGACTACTACATGGCTTCGACCTTCTGCGTGCCAGGCGTGGGCGGTGACTACGCGACGCTTGTCAACGGCCTTGCCACCGAGAGCGACATTGAGAAGGTACTCACCGACGTTGTCAACAGCAACATCGAACGATGGGGCAGCGAGGAGTTCAACGGCGTAGCAATCACACGTATCTTCAACGACCAAACCGTCACCCGCACTGCCAACCTCGACGACTTCGGTGTTGCGCTGAAAGCATTCACGGACAAACTCGTTGAGGCCTACCAGAATGGCGACCAGACAGTGAAGGATGCTATCGACGAGTGTACGGGATTAACCTTCAAGGTGGAGAGCGAAAGACCCTCATACGACTTGATTGACTATATAGACGCACTTTGCGATGCACTGCCCGAAGTGTTCCCAGCAACCCTGCGTTCGCAGGTGAACGATGCTTTCGAGGCCTGCGTGGTCAAGGCTGGTCGCAGCGAGACGTTGGTCAACAACGATCTCTCCGTGGAGCTGAGCGTGCTGATAGGCTTCGACAACTGCTATGTCTATAACGGAAAGGCTCTTGGAGAGCAAGGAGAGGTGACAGAGGCTATCAAGTACTACTATGCCGACGGTAGCAGCCTCCTACTGAAACCTGCCTATCCCGACTTCAAAGCGGAAGGCACATGGGGTTCGACCTTCGATGCGACTTACAAGCAGCTGGCATTCGACAAGGCCGTTGGCTGGAGCCGCTGGATAGAGGTAAACAAGCAGATGCCTTGTCAGACCTCACCCACAACATGGAGTGTTGATTTCTTCAATGACGTATTGGATGGCCGTATGCTTATCAGATAACCATCAAATTACAGCGACAGACGAGAGCAGAGCCAATTGGTTCTGCTCTTGCATTTTTCACATAGGATCGACATCGTAATAGACCTGCAGACCATTGGCTGAGGGTTGTTGCATGAGGCGCGACTGGATGTCGAACAGGAGAGTACGTACCTTGGCAACTGATGCGTTCTTCTCAATCTTGAGCATCATCTTACGGATATACATCGAATGGACACGCGACACGGGAGGGCGGTCGGGACCCAGCAGACGGTCGCCAAAGGTGTGACGGAGCATCGAAGCCATATCGTTGGCGAGGAGTTCCACGCGGGCGGCATCATGGTGACGCAGGTAGATGTTGATGAGACGGTAATATGGAGGATAGCGGAACAGACGACGTTCGTCCATCTGTGAGCGGAACATCGAAGTATAGTCGTTGTTGACCACATAGGAGATGATATCAGCATCGGCACTACGGGTCTGTACCACCACACGAGAGGCAAATGACGCAGGGCTACTGACACTCGAGGAAGGGAGAGCACGACCGGCACGGCCTGCTACCTGGACGAGTACCTGATAGGTGCGCTCATGACTGCGGAAATCGGGGATGTTGAGCATCGTGTCGGCATCGAGCACTCCGACCACACTCACGTTGTCGAAGTCGAGCCCTTTAGTGACCATCTGGGTACCGACAAGGATGTCGTAACGATGCTGTGAGAAGTCGGTGATGATCTGTTCGTAAGCAGTACGGGTATGGGCGGTATCGATATCCATGCGGATGGTCGTAGCCTGTGGGAAATCACGACGGAGCTGTGCCTCAACCTTCTCCGTACCGATTCCCACATCGGTAAAGGTCGATTCGCCACATTGTGGACAACGATCGGGTACCTCAAAGGAGGTGCCGCAATAGTGGCAGATGAGTCGTGAAGACTTCTTGTGATAGGTGAGGCTGACATCACAATGGGGACAGCGAGGTACCCATCCGCAGGTCTTGCACGAGAGGAAATTGGCATAACCGCGACGGTTGAGGAAGAGGATAATCTGCTCGTGACGTGCTAATGCTTCGCCAATGAGGTTGTAGAGGACGGGCGAGAAAACGCCTTTCATGCGCTTCTGGAACCGCAGACGCTTGATATCGACAATTTCCACTTCGGGCAGCTGCATATCACGATAACGGGTGGTAAGACTCACATAACCGTACTTGCCTGTCTTGGCAAGCTGATAGGATTCCAGACTTGGAGTGGCCGTACCCAGGAGCGTCTTTGCCTTCGCTTGATGCGCCAACATGATGGCCGCACTACGTGCATGATAGCGGGGAGCAGGCTCCTGCTGCTTGTACGACACCTCGTGTTCCTCGTCGACGATGACCAGTCCCAATCGATGAAATGGGAGAAAAACGGACGAACGGACACCAAGGATGAGGTTGAACGGATGGTCGGACAGCTGTTTCTGATAGACCTCCACGCGTTCGGCATCAGAGAATTTGGAGTGATAAACACCCATTTCATCGCCAAAAACACCACGAAGACGTTCGGTGATTTGGGTGGTCAGCGCAATCTCGGGCAGCAGATACAACACCTGTTTCCCTTCAGCGATGGCCTGACGGATGAGATGGATGTAGATCTCGGTCTTACCGCTGGAAGTGACACCATGTAGCAGGGTGACATCCTTCGTCTGGAACAAACGACCGATTTCATCGAAGGCGGTCTGCTGAGCCTCGTTCAGGGGATGGACTTCGCGTAGCGGTATGGGTGACGGATGGATGCGCCCTATCTCGTGCTCATAGGTCGTAAGGAGTTTCTTACTGACCAGGCCGTTGAAAACGGCGGTCGTAGCCCCACACACCTGCAGGAGTTCCTGCTTGGCAACAGGACGCGGCTGCTCGAATCGTCCGTACCCCGCCATCTCGAGATAGGTCTCGAACACCACCTGCTGCTTCTTGGAGTTCTTCAGGTAGTTGAGGATGATGTCGCGCTTGCTGAGGTCGAAATCGCCAGCCAGACATACGCGCGTCTCGGTCTTTGGACGGAACCGGTTGTCCTTCATGCCAGCCGGCAAGGCCGCATTCATCACATCGCCCAACGGACAGACGTAATAGCCGGCTATCCACTCCCAGAAGTCGAGCTGGGCAGAAGTCACCACAGGCAGCTCGTCGAGACAAAGCATGATGGACTTGACCTGATAGCCCTGCGGTTGCCGGTCGTGCACGCTGCGAACGATACCCACGTACGACTTATTCTTTCCAAAGGGTACCTCCACACGACATCCCCTCCGAACGGATGACTCCATCTCGGAAGGGATGCTGTATGTATAGCTGTCTTGTAGCGGAAGTGGTACGATTACGTCGGCGTAGGTGGACATAGAGAGGTGGGAGGTGAGAGGTAAGAGGTGAGAGGAATGTCAAAAGAAATAGGTGAGTGAGATCTGATGGGTGTTTGCTTTCAGTTTTCCTTCCACATAATCCCCACTTAGCTTCTTGACGGTAAACTCGTTGGTGTGCCCCAACATGATGTTATAGTTATACCCCAGACGGAAATGACCGAAGAAGGAAAACCCTCCGCCTACATTCCATGAGAGGTCGGACTTGTTGAGTTCCCAACCACCAGTCCAGTGCTGTATGACATAATCGTTCATGGCCCAACTGCGGTCGCCGATGTTATACGACACCTGAGGACCGGTAGCTGCATAGATGCTCAGGAAATCGCCCAAACCCAATGAGTAGCGCAGGTTGACTGGCACGATGATGTATTGCATTGTCTTGTTCTCAAATTCCTCGCTTGTGGGCAGAGATACCACGCGGTTGTCGTAAAGCACCGAGAAATCGACGCCCATCCCTGGCATAGGGAGCGACACATCAAGCGTGATGCCCGCATAGAAACCGTTGCGGTTATCGCTGCGGACATTCTGCTCGAGATCCTTCCATTTCCACGAGACCTTATTCACATTAAAGCCGCCTTTGATACCGAAACGTACTTGTGCCTGGGCAGGAAATGCAAAGGCGAAGGTAAGGAACGTAATATAGACAATGTATCTTCTCATGTATGTTGATAAAACTTATGCTTTTCTCAGCGTTTCAACGATACGAGCCATCTGGTTCGGAATTCGTATCGACTGCGGACACTTCGACAGGCACTCTTCGCAGTCCTGACAAGCCTCAGCCCATTTCTTCTTATCGGGCAGAGCCTTCTTGTAAGCATCGGAAAAAGTCTTAAAGGCTGCTGCATAACCCGCAGAACTCTTGTCTGGTAATGGCAAGACGTGAGTTTTCACAGCTTCATTGTAGGTTGCGAAGTTGGTTGGGATGTCCACACCATAAGGGCAAGGCATACAATAAGAGCAAGTGGTACACGGGATATCAGGGAAGCCCGACATCTGGTCGGCAATCTCAGCCAGCAATCGATTCTCAGCATCCGTACAAGGGTCAATCGGAGAGAAGGTCTTGACATTCTCCTCCAGATGATCCATACGGTTCATACCACTCAATGTGGTGAGGATATTGGTGTGAGAACCCACCCAACGGAATGCCCAACGGGCAGTACTGTCGTCAGGATGTACGGCTTTCAGCTTTGATGCCAGTTCAGGAGCCATATTTCCGAAAGAACCACCACGAAGCGGTTCCATTACCACACACTGTACTCCAGTCTTCACGCACTTGTTATAGAGATACTCTGCATCAGCATCACCACCTCTTCCACGTCGTCCACGAGAGCCGGCATGACGCCAGTCGAGGAAGTTCATCTGAATCTGCACGAAGTCCCAGTGATATTTTTCTTGATTGTCCAACAGCCAGTCGAACACATGCACATCTCCATGATAAGAGAAGCCAAGGTGCTTGATACGTCCAGCCTTCCGCTCAGCCAACAGAAAATCCAGGATTCCACTGTTGATGAAACGTCCGTTCAAGTTGTCCATTCCACCATTTCCCACTCCATGCAAGAGATAGTAATCAAGATATTTAACCTTGAGTTTCTGGAACGACTGCTCGTACATTCGTTTCGCAGCATCGAGATTCCACTGGTTCTGCGACATGTTTGACATTTTCGTAGCCACAAAGTACTTCTCACGCGGATGACGTGAGAGGGCATTCCCCATCAGTACTTCGGACTGGCCACCCATGTACATAGGTGCAGTGTCGAAGTAGTTCACCCCATGTTCGATGGCATAATCCACCAACTTGTTTACTTCTTCCTGATTATTTGGCAAACGCATCATACCGAAACCCAGCAATGAGATCTGCTCTCCACTGCCGTGCTGGATACGATACGTCATTCTGTTAGCTACAGGTTTTTGCGGTTTTTCCTTGGCAATAACGCTCAGCGGTTCCATTGCCATGAGGGCCATGGCAGAACCGGCTCCAACTCCCATGCGACGCAAGAATTCGCGACGACTCATGTTTTTGTTTTCGTCCATAATCAATCAATTTTTGGTTAGTCGCCACAAAGATACGAACATTTTTTAGAATACACACAAGGATTTCTCCTTTTTTTATCAACGCGCTCGAGTTTTCACACACTTCCCCCACCAATTTCCGGCAGAAAAAGAGCAACTACAGAGCATTTTAAGAGGAAAACACAAAAAAATCAAACTTTTTATGAAAAAATTGTGGGGAAATGTGGTGGAATGTGGAGAAAAATGTTTATATTTGCAATCGAATTCAAAAAGTAAGGATTGATGCGATTCATAGGAGACTATTCAGCAAAGGCAGATGCGAAAGGCAGGGTATTCTTGCCCGCACCCTTCAGGAAAGTGCTCGAAGCAGAAAACGTGACACGACTCATTCTGCGAGGAGACCTTTTCCAGAAGTGTCTGGTACTGTATCCGGAAGGCCTTTGGCACGAAATGCTGGACATGCTCAACACAAAGCTGAACAGATGGAACGGAGAGCATCAAGACCTTCTTCGCCGGTTCTTAGCAGATGCAGAAGTGGTAGAGTTGGACAGGAACGGACGTTTTTTGATAAACAAACGCAAGCTGAAATTTGCCGGGATTGCCCAAGACGTGAGATTTCTCGCCATAGATGACCACATTGAGGTGTGGGATAAGAGTCAATTTGAATCTGTGCTCAGTGAGCCTTCGACTCTCGGTGAGGACTTGCAGAAAATTATGGCGGAACTACCTCCAAACTTAGTCTGATAGAGCGAAAAAAGCCTACTTGTAGGTTCGCGTCACTTTTTATGGGTCTCGCGCGCGTACCTTATTTAAAAGAATAAGTGCTCAGAAGAGAGCGGTTTTTCATTATCAAACTTACCCAAGATGCACAACGAAGAAGTCACATATCACCAACCCGTTTTACTCACTCAGAGTATCGACGGGATGAACATCCAGAAAGACGGAATTTACGTGGATGTGACCTTCGGAGGCGGCGGACACAGCAAGGAGATATTGAGAAGGCTCGAAGGAGCTGCACACCTGTACAGCTTCGACCAAGATGCCGATGCAGAACGCAACATCGTTGACGATCAACGGTTCACGTTCGTCAGGAGCAACTTCAGGTATTTGAAGAATTTCCTGAAATACTATGGAGAGGATGAAGGCGTTGACGGCATCCTTGCCGACTTGGGTGTTTCATCACATCATTTCGACGATGCAGAACGCGGATTTTCGTTCCGGTTCGACGCACCACTCGACATGAGGATGAACCAAAGGGCAAAGACCACATCGGCCACCATCGTCAACAACTACAGTGAAAAGGAACTGGCCGACCTACTCTACTACTACGGAGAGTTGAAGAACAGCCGACAGATTGCGGCCGCTATCATCAAGGAACGTAGTCAGAAACCGATAGAGACAACAGGCGAACTGCTCAACATCGTACAACCGTTCTTTGTAAGAGACAGAGAGAAGAAAGAGCTAGCAAAGGTGTTTCAAGCCCTACGCATTGAGGTAAACCACGAGATGGATGCCCTGAAAGAGATGCTGACGGCAGCAACAGAATGTTTGAAACCAGGAGGAAGGCTGGTGGCCATCACCTACCACTCGCTGGAGGACAGGATGGTAAAGAACATCATGAAGACGGGCAGCATAGAAGGCGACGAGGAGAAAGACTTTTTCGGCAACGTAACATCTCCATTCAGGCTGATCACACGAAAGCCGATCGTTCCAGACGCCGAGGAGCAGGAAAACAACCCAAGGTCGAGAAGCGCAAAACTGAGGATTGCGGAGAAAGTTTAGATAGTTGACAGGAAAAAAGAGTTTAAATTGAGTTAATAATGGAAGAGGACAACAAACCGAACATTGAGGAGCAAGACACTGAGCTGACGCAGGACGAGATGCAAGAGCGTGAGGAGCGGCAGAAAGCGATTGAGGCTATCAAGAAGTTCACTGAAGAAGATGAGGAGGAAGACGAAGACAGTCTTGGGGAGATTTCCCTGAAGTCCATCATCGGAGGTGACATCTTGCAAAGCCGCTTCATGCTGCATCAGGTTGTATTCTTTATGTTCTTAGTTGTTCTGGCTATCATCTACACAGGAAACCGATACGCAAGCCAACAAGACACCTTGCTCATCGACAGCCTGAAAGTAGTACTACAAGAAGAGCGCAACAAAGTGCTGACCATCGAAAGCGATCTGCTCAACGCCAGTCGCCAATCGGAAATCATCAAACTACTCAAAGCCAACGGAGATTCACTCCTGCTCAACCCAACCAAACCACCATTCATCATCAAAGAAGACGATAACCAATAGAAAGTAAACAGAAATGAAGTTCGACAAGAAATACATATCAGGTCAATTCACACTCGTGATTATACTGGCATTGGCTTTCTGTGTTGGTATCATTGTCTTCATGGTGAAAACCATGACAGTAGATAAGAAGAAATGGGAAGAGGTAAGAAAGGGAAACTTTGAAAAAGACAGTCTGATTGTAGAACCCCAAAGAGGCAACATCCTATCGGCTGACGGACAGTTGATGGCCAGCGATCTGCCTGACTACAAAGTGTATATCGACTTCAAATCGGGTTTGTCGAAAGAAGCCGTTAAGAACAACAAATTCTCACACCAGGATTCTGTCTTCTTCAACACCAAGGATTCACTGTTCTTAGGGAAGAACGAAGCTTATGCCAAGACACTCGACTCTATCTGCGAGGGGCTGAGCAAAATCTGTCCACCAAAGACGGCCGCAGAGTATCGCAAGCACTTAGCAGAAGGATGGAAGTCACAAAGCCGCTACTATGAGGTGTGTAAACACCAAACCCTGAACTACATCCAGTACAAGGAGCTGATGGCGTTGCCTTTCTTTAGGGATTACGAAAAACGTAAGTTCTTTGTGGGTCTGAATATCGTGCCACGTAACAACCGCAAAAAACCCTTCGGTTCGTTGGCTCGTCGTACACTCGGAGATATGTTCGGCGACAAAGACAACAAAGAGAACAAGTCGGCACGCTCAGGACTGGAACTGGCCTACGACTCATTGCTGAGAGGTGTTCCTGGTATCATGCACAGACGTAAGATCCTGAACAAATACGTAGACCTGATTGACATCAAACCCCAAAACGGCTATGACATCGTGTCGACGATAGACGTGACGATGCAAGACGTAAGCGAGAACGCTTTACGCGAGGAATTCAATGTCATCAAGTCGACGGGAGGTTTGGCCGACATGGGTGTTGTCGTATTGATGGAGCGTAAGACAGGTGACGTGAAAGCCATTGTCAACCTTTCCCTTTATGATGATGGAGAGTACTACGAAGCACGTAACTTTGCGCTTGCAGCCCTCATGGAACCAGGATCGACCTTCAAGACGGCATCCATCCTCGTAGGATTGGACGACGGGACCCTCGACGTGAACGAGACCACCAACGGTAACGGAGGTGTCTACAACATGTATGGGTCGATGATGAAAGACCATAACTGGAATCGAGGTGGATACGGAGAGATGGACGTGGCCCACACCCTGATGTACTCATCGAATATCGGTGTGAGCCGTCTGATTGACAAACACTATCATAATCATCCGGAGAAGTTTGTCGAAGGCCTGCACCGAATCGGTATCGGAGCCGACTTGCATCTGCCGTTTGTCGGAGCCGCAACACCAAAGATACGTATGCCAAAGGAAGACAGGAGCAACTGGTCGAACACAGCGTTAGCATGGATGTCAATTGGATACGAGACACAGATCCCTCCGATTTCGACCGTCACCTTCTACAACGCGATTGCCAACGACGGTAAGATGGTACGTCCACGCTTCGTCAAAGCTACACAGAAAGACGGACAAGTGGTTCAGGAAATGCCGGTGGAGGTCATCAAGGAACATATTGCACGTCCGGAAGCCATCAAGCAGATTCAGGAAATGCTGCTCAGAGTGGTGAGCGAAGGCGTGGGAAAGCGAGCTGGCAGTAAATACTTCGCCGTTGCAGGTAAGACAGGAACAGCTCAGATTGGCGGAAAGGGCGGCTATAAGGGAGGCGGACACCTCGTCAGCTTCTGCGGTTACTTCCCTGCCGAGGACCCACAATACACCTGTATCGTAGCCATACGATTGGTTCACGGTTTGGCATCTGGTGGTGGTCAGGCAGGTCCAGTGTTCAAGAAGATTGCAGAGAGCATCTATGCGAATGCGGTGACCAGCGACCTATCGAGAGCAAAGGATTCACTGACGGTCTTTGCACCACATGTCAGAAAAGGCTATGCAGGTGCGACCAAAGCCGTGCTGGAAAAACTGAACCTGAAAGCCAAGACCACAGGACTCCAGAACAATGAGATCGTTGCCATCAACACGGACGGGAATAGCATCAGCTTTGAAGCCTTTGATTACGACTTCGACCACCTGCCCGACCTGAAAGGAATGGGTTTGAGGGACGCTGTGTATGAGATAGAACGCCGAGGCATGAAAGCAAGGGTGAAAGGTGTAGGCAAGGTTGTACAACAAAGCATGCACCCAGGAACGAAAAGTCAGGAGGGTCAAATCGTCGAGATTGAACTGAGCCAAGACGGAATAGACTTTAGACGCTAGACTTTAGACTCTAGACTTTAGTGGAAAAATTAAAAAAATGAAGTAAACAAAAGACAAATATATGCTGTTACAGAAGCTATTAGAAACCATCAAGATAGAAGGGAGTCAAGGAAATCTGAACCGAGACATCCTGGGCATTCAAATCGATTCCCGTCAGATTACGGCAGGACAAGTATTTGTTGCTGTACGCGGTACACAGAACGATGGACACAAATATATCGGGAAAGCCATTGAACTGGGTGCTACGGCTGTCGTCTGTGAAGAGTTCCCCGAAGAACTCAATCCCAACGTCACCTATGTGAAAGTTAGCAACTCCGAACATATCGTTGGCAACTTAGCAACGATGTTCTACGGCAATCCGTCCACGAAGTTCAAACTGGTAGGAGTGACAGGAACCAACGGCAAGACCACCATCGCTACGACGTTGTACAACATGTTCCGTAGCATGGGACATAAGGCAGGATTGCTCTCGACCGTCGTAAACTACATCGACGGTGAAGCTATTCCGACAGAGCACACCACACCCGACCCGATTACCCTCAATAAGTTGCTTGCAGAGATGGCTGATGCAGGGTGCGAATATGTGTTCATGGAAGTCAGCTCACATTCGATTGTCCAGAACCGTATTGGCGGACTGACTTTCGCAGGAGGTCTGTTTACGAACATCACCCGTGACCACTTGGACTACCACAAGACGTTCGAGAACTACATCAAAGCAAAGAAACTGTTCTTCGACAACCTCCCATCCGATGCTTTCGCCATCACCAATATCGACGACAAGAACGGAATGGTCATGGTGCAGAACACCAAGGCTGCCATCAAGACATACGCCGTACAGCAGGCAGCAGACTTCAAGGCCAAAATCATCGAATGCCATTTCGAAGGCATGTATCTGGAGATTAACGGAAAAGAGGTCGGCGTGCAGTTCATCGGCAAGTTCAACGTCTACAACTTGCTCGCCATCTACGGGGCAGCAGTCATGCTGGGCAAGGAACCACAAGAATGCTTGGTAGCGATGAGCAGCATGAAACCAGTCAGCGGACGGTTGGAAGCCATCAATTCACCAGAGGGCTTTACCGCCATCGTCGATTATGCCCACACCCCCGATGCATTGGAAAACGTGCTGAACGCCATTCACGGAGTGCTGGAAGGCAAAGGAAAGGTAATCACCGTTTGCGGTGCAGGAGGCAATCGCGATAAAGGGAAACGTCCACTCATGGCTCAGGAAGCTGTACGTCAGAGCGACAGAGTCATCATCACCAGTGACAATCCGCGTTTCGAAGAACCCCAAGACATCATCAACGACATGGTGGCAGGATTGGATAAGGAGCAGATGCGGAAAGTGCTGACCATCGCCGACCGACGCGAAGCCATCAAGACAGCCTGCATGATGGCAGAGAAAGGCGATGTGATTCTCATCGCGGGTAAAGGTCACGAAGACTACCAGGAAGTGAAGGGTGTGAAACACCATTTCGACGACCGCGAAGAAGTACGAAAATGCTTTGACAATTGATAGTTGAACAATAAATAGTAAATCTACAGGATGTTATACTTAATTTCACAATATCTCGACAAGCTTGATATCCCTGGAGCAGGCATGTGGACATACGTCTCGTTCCGCTCCCTGTTGGCATTGATGCTTTCACTGCTTATCTCTATGGTAGCAGGAAAGAGTTTCATCACGTACATGAAACGCAAACGTCATTTTGAAAGTGCACGTGATGCAGAAATCGACCCGTATGGTGTTCAGAAGAACGGAACTCCCTCGATGGGAGGAATCATCATCGTAGGTGCTGTTGTCATACCTGCGCTGCTATTGGGTCGATTGGACAACGTGTATATCAATCTGCTGATTATCACGATTATCTGGTTCGGACTGCTTGGTTTCCTTGACGACTATATCAAGTTGAAAGGCAACAAAGACGGACTGAAGCCTCGTTATAAGATATTCGGTCAGTTGATATTGGGCACTGTGGTTGGAGTGACGCTGTGGCTGTCGCCTCAAGCAGTTGTAAGGGAGAATGTGACGATAGAGAAAGACGGCCAGTCTGCGATGGTTTTCCACAAGAGTGAGGCACGCAAATCAACGGTTACGACCGTTCCCTTCTTCAAGAACAACAATCTGGACTACTACGAGGTGTTTAGTTGGATAAAAGACGGTAAGGTGAAACGTGCATGCGGATGGATTCTGTTTATCCTGGTCACGACTTTCGTGATTACCGCAGTATCGAACGGAGCGAACCTGAATGACGGAATGGATGGTATGTGTGCGGGGAATTCGGCCATCATCGGTACGACGTTAGGCATCTTGGCGTACGTATCGGGCCATATCCACTATGCGAGCTACCTGAACGTGATGTATATCCCAGGCTCGGAGGAGGTTGTGGTGTATATCTGCGCCTTCGTGGGTGCGTTGATTGGATTCCTATGGTACAACGCTTACCCTGCAAAGGTGTTTATGGGCGACACGGGAAGTCTGTCGATCGGAGGAGTGATTGCCGTGACGGCTGTCATCATTCACAAGGAGCTGTTGATTCCGATTCTGTGTGGCATCTTCTTGGTTGAGAGCCTCTCGGTCATCATCCAGGTGTGGTACGCAAAGAAAGGAAATAAACGTAAAGTGAAACAACGTGTATTCAAACGCACACCGATCCACGACCACTTCCGTGTGCAGCAGAACCAGTTATTGGCGGACTGCAAGTACATCTGCAAGTACCCAACGACGGTACTTCACGAAAACATGATTACCATCCGTTTCTGGATTATCACGATATTATTAGCAGCAATAACAATCATAACATTGAAAATTAGATAATGCATAATTCATAATGCATAATGCATAATAGATGTAGAGTGTAAAATGTAAAATGTAGAATGTAAAAGATGAAAAGAATCGTAGTTCTGGGAGCAGCAGAGAGCGGTGCTGGAGCTGCTGTGTTGGCGAAAGTAAAGGGGTTTGACGTGTTTGTTTCGGACATGTCGGCCATCAAAGATAAATATAAGTCGCAACTCGACGAATACGACATCGAGTGGGAAGAAGGGCAGCATACGGAAGCGCTGATTCTGAATGCTGATGAAGTGATCAAGAGTCCTGGTATTCCAGAGAAGGCTCCGATGATACAGAAAATCAAAGCAGCAGGCATTCCCATCATTTCGGAGATTGAGTTTGCGGGGCGTTACACGAACGCGAAGATGATCTGTATCACAGGTTCGAACGGAAAGACCACGACTACGTCGCTCGTCTATCATATCCTGAAGAACGCAGGTTATAACGTAGGATTGGCTGGCAACATCGGCAACAGCTTAGCGTTACAGGTAGCGACGGAAAAGTTCGACTACTACGTGATTGAGTTGAGCAGTTTCCAGTTGGATAACATGTACGAGTTCAAGGCCGACATCGCCATCCTGATGAACATCACACCTGACCATCTGGACCGTTACGACTTCAAGATGCAGAACTACGTGGATGCGAAGATGCGCATCACGCAGAACCAGACGGAAGACGATGCGTTCATCTTCTGGAACGACGACCCGATTGTGAAGGAGGAGATGAAGAAATACGACCTGAAAGCGCAGCTGTTCCCCTTCTCGGAGTTCAAAGGTAACGGAGCCATCGCTTACGCGGAAAAGGGACAATACGTGATTGAGATACCTACCCCATTCAACATGGAGTTGGAGGAGCTGGCGCTTACCGGCAAACACAACCTCTACAACTCGTTGGCAGCAGGTATCACTGCGAACATAGCAGGGGTGGATAACGAAACACTACGGGAGTGCTTGTCGAACTTCGCAGGTGTGGAACACCGACTGGAGAAGGCCGGACGTGTGCATGGTATCGACTTCGTGAACGACTCGAAAGCCACGAACGTGAACGCTTGCTGGTACGCCCTTGAGAGCATGAGACAGCCGACAGTGCTGATTTTAGGTGGAATCGACAAGGGAAACGACTACTCGGAAATCTATGACCTGGTTCGTGAGAAGTGTGTAGGACTGGTGTTCCTTGGTGTGGACAACAAAAAGCTGCACGAGAACTTCGATTCGTTCGGTTTGCCAATCGTAGATGTACAAAGCATGAAGGACTGTGTAGATGCCTGCTACAAGATGGCTCACGACGGCGACTGTGTGCTGCTTAGCCCATGCTGTGCCAGCTTCGACTTGTTCAAGAACATGGAAGACCGTGGTGAGCAGTTCAAACATTATGTAAGTATATTGTAATGAGATGTCATAAAAAACCAATAGAATAATGCTAAAGATTATCAGTAATAACCTGTTCAAAGGAGATAAAGTAGTTTGGATGATCTACTTCTTCCTATGCATGATCTCCCTCGTGGAGATTTACAGCGCCTCCAGCTCCTTGACCTATTCACATGGGAATCATCTCGACCCGATGATACGTCAGGCAGGATTCCTGTTTGTGGGGCTAATTATCATCCTCATCGTACACAGAATACCATGCAAGTACTTCAAGCTCTTTCCTATCTTCCTGTTACCTGCATCGGTGATGCTGCTGTTGTACGTTCTGTTGTTCGGAGGTACCATCAACGGCGGCAACAGATGGATTGACCTGGGTTTCCTTTCGTTCCAGCCATCCGAGGTTGCAAAGGCGGCTCTCATCATGTCGCTTGCTGCAATTCTCTCGAAGACACAGAACGAAGAAACGGTTTACGGGAGGAACGGCAGGAAAATGGTTGTGATGGCAACGAAGGGTGGTTACAACAAACCGTTCAAGATCTGTAGCATCCTCGTATGTGTCATCTGCGGACTGATTGTGTCAGAGAACTTCTCAACAGCAGCCATCCTGTTTACGGTGGCCATCATCATGATGTATATCGGTAATATTCCACGCAAGCTGATGATGAAGGGACTTCTCTGCATCGGACTGGCGGGTGGACTCTTCGTAGGAGCGCTGCTTATCATGCCTGAGTCTGTAGCAACAGCTGTTGGTGGACGTGTTACGACTTGGAAACATCGTCTGGAGGACAAGCTCGGTATCGACAGAACCAAAGAAGGTGAGACAGAGATGGAAGCGAGCGAATACGACTTGGCAGAGAACTGGCAAGTAGGAAACTCAAATATCGCTATCGCCAACTCCAACCTCATCGGTTTGGGTCCAGGCAACTCCGTGCAACGCGACTTCCTCTCACATGCGGAGTCGGATTTCATCTACTCGATCATCATCGAAGAGACGGGCATCGCAGGTGCTGTATTCGTCATCTTCCTGTATTTTGCACTGTTGATTCGCGTCAATAAGATTGCGAAGAAATGCGATAAGTTCTTCCCTGCGTTCCTCGTGACAGGATTCGGCATCGTGCTGGTGCTGCAAGCCCTCATCAACATGGGCGTAGCTGTAGGGCTGCTGCCTGTTACGGGTCAGCCGCTTCCCCTCATCAGCAAAGGTGGAACTTCGATTATCATCACCTGCTTCTATTTCGGTGTGATTCTGAGTATCAGCCGCTATGCGGAGAAGGTGAGCGAAACCCCACTTGCTCCAGCAGAAGCGGTCAGTGAGCATGAGACGAATGAGTATTATAGCGGAACAGGGATAGAATAGAGGTGAGAGGTAAGAGGTAAGAGGTAAGAAGTGAGAGGTAAGAGGTGAGAGGTAAGGAGTTAGGAGTTAGAAGTTAGGAGTTAGGAGTTAGAGAAATGAAACAATTGAAAGTCATCATCAGCGGAGGAGGAACAGGAGGGCATATCTTTCCTGCGGTATCGATTGCGAATGCTATCAAAGCTATCGATCCAAACGCCGACATCTTGTTTGTTGGTGCTGAGGGTCGGATGGAGATGCAGCGCGTTCCTGATGCAGGATATCCCATCATCGGACTGCCCATCGAGGGATTCAGCCGTAAGAATCCGTTCAAAAACATTCGGGTGTTGTGGAAGATTCTCAGATGCCAGTTGAAAGCGCGGAAAATCATTCGTGACTTCAAACCACAGGCGGTTGTGGGTGTAGGAGGCTATGCAAGCGGTCCCACACTGAAGACTGCGGCTCAAATGGGAATCCCCACCTTGATACAAGAGCAGAATTCCTATGCTGGTGTGACCAACAAACTCCTGGCAAAATCGGCAAGCAAGATATGTGTGGCTTACGAAGGGATGGAGCGTTTCTTCCCTGCCGACAAAATCATCATGACAGGAAATCCTGTTCGCCAGCAGTTGCTCAACGCAACGGTAAGCCGTCAGGAGGCAATCGCACAATTCGGACTGAACCCCACACTGCCGACCATCCTGATTATCGGAGGAAGTCTGGGTGCACGCACCATCAACGAGAGCGTACTTGCTGCGCTCGACACGATTCAGGGTTCAGGCATTCAGATCATCTGGCAGACAGGTAAGTTCTACCGTCAGCAGATAGCAGAGGAGCTGGAACGTCATCCGAAGAAGGAGAACCTGTTCGTCAGCGATTTCATCTCGAACATGGATGTGGCCTATACGGCTGCCGACCTCGTCATTTCGAGAGCAGGAGCAAGCAGCATCAGCGAACTGTGTATGCTGGGTAAGCCTTGCATACTGGTTCCATCACCGAACGTAGCAGAAGACCATCAGACCAAGAATGCGATGGCGCTGGTTCAAAAGGAGGCGGCCTTGATGATTAAGGATGCAGAAGCACGAGAGAAACTGATTCCTTTGGCCTTCGAAGTGGTACGCGACACACAGCGACTCAACGATTTGAGTACACACATCAAGCAACTGGCATTACCCGACTCGGCCAACATCATCGCCCAAGAGGTCATCAAATTAGCAACAAACAAAACAGAATCATAAAGAAATGGGAAACGAATTGAAGTCAGTATATTTCATCGGTGCAGGAGGCATAGGTATGAGTGCCCTACTCCGCTATTTTCTCACCAAAGGCTACAACGTGGGTGGTTACGACCGCACACCAAGTGAGTTGACGGAGAAACTCATCAGCGAAGGGGCGCAAATCCATTATGAGGATAACGTAGAGTCGATTCCTGCCTGCTTCAAAGAGAAAGACAGCACATTGGTGGTCTACACACCTGCCATCCCTGCGGAACACAAGGAACTGGTGTACTTCCGCGAAAACGGGTTCGACCTGCAGAAACGTGCTCAGGTACTGGGATTCCTCACGCAGGCACACAAAGGACTCTGCGTTGCAGGCACACATGGAAAGACAACCACCTCTACGATGACGGCTCATCTGCTGCATCAGTCACATATCGACTGTAATGCATTCCTCGGAGGTATTTCGAAGAACTACGGAACCAACTACATCCTCTCCGACAAAAGCGACTACGTCGTGATCGAAGCCGATGAGTTCGACCGTTCGTTCCATTGGTTACGTCCTTACATGACCGTCATCACGGCAACCGACCCCGATCATCTCGACATCTATGGAACCAAAGAAGCCTACCTCGAGAGTTTCCGTCACTACACGACACTCATCCAGAAAGGTGGTGCATTGATCATCCACAAGGGACTTGAAATGAAACCCGATGTTCAGGAAGGAGTCAAGGTCTACGAGTATGCCCGCACAGAGGGAGACTTCCATGCTGAGAATATCCGGATAGGAAACGGAGAGATTGTCTTCGATTTTGTGACACCCACAACCGTCATCAAGGACATCCAGCTGGGAGTTCCAGTCAGCATCAATATCGAGAACGGTATCGCAGCAATGGCGCTTGCATGGCTGAATGGTGTGACAGAAGAAGAAATCCGCAACGGGATGAAGTCGTTCGGAGGTGTCGACCGTCGTTTCGACTTCAAGATCAAGACTGACAAGATGGTGCTCCTCAGCGACTACGCACACCATCCCAACGAGATAGAGCAAAGCGTGAAGTCAATCCGTGAGCTATACCAAGACAAACGGATTGCAGCGGTGTTCCAACCACACCTCTACACGCGCACACGTGACTTCTATAAGGAGTTTGCCGACAGCCTTTCGCTGTTAGACAAAGTATATCTTTGCGACATCTACCCCGCACGCGAGGCTCCCATACCTGGGGTGACCAGCAAGCTGATTTACGACAACCTGCGTCCAGGTATCGAGAAAGAACTCATCCACAAGGAAGATGTGGTGGAGAGCGTACGCAAAAAAGATTTCGATGTCCTCATCCTGCTGGGAGCAGGCGACATAGAGAATTACGTTCAAGCAATTACAGAAGTCCTCTCCAATAATGCATAATTCATAATGCATAATGCAATTTTTTTAATTCTTAAATTCTTAAATTTTACATGATACAACTGAAGAAAGGCATAAAAATCCTATTTGGAGCAATACTGGTTCTCGGTGTTGCGGCGTATGCCGTATATGCCATCATTGTTGCATCATCACCTTCCCCAGAGGATAAATGTACACATATCGAACTCAACATCGAACAGAACCAGCATTCAGGGTTCATCACCAACGAAATCATTGAGAACGAGCTTCATAAGGCGAACATCTATCCGAAAGACCGTCTGATGTCCGACATCAAAACACGCGACATCGAAAAGACACTCTCAAAGAACGAATTCGTAGAACGTGTGGAGTGCTACAAGACAGCCAACAACGCTGTCACCATCAACATCACACAACGTACTCCCGTCATTTATGTGCTGCCCAACAACGGTAAAGGCTATTACATCGACAAGTACGGGAAAATCATCACGAAGACCAACTACCCCGTCAACCTACCTGTTGCCACAGGAATCATGTCGGAGGAATACGCAAAGAAATGCCTGTCGAAACTGGGGGCGTACATCATGAACGACGAGTTCTGGAACAGCCAGATAGAGCAAATCAATGTCAAGGCAAACGCAGACAAGGAATACGTGATAGACCTCTACCCCAGGGTAGGCAACCACGTCATCCACTTAGGTCATATCAACCATTTCGATAAGAAGCTGCATCGACTGATGGTGTTCTACAAGAAAGCGCTGTCAGAAATCGGATGGAACAAGTATTCGGAAATCGACCTGGAGTACGAAGGACAAATCATTTGTAGGAAATAAAAAGCCCCCTCTAAATCTCCACCAAAGGGGAGAGATGAGAGGTTAGAACTTAGAACGCTATTATTATATATTATAAATTATAAATTGTAAATTATACATTAATCTATGCAAGAAGCAATCATTGTAGCCATCGAACTGGGCTCATCGAAAATTTCGGGCATCGCCGGAAAGATGAAGGACGGGACCATGCAGATTTTGGCCTATGCAGAAGACAAGACTACTGACTGCGTCAAGCGAGGAGTAGTCTATAACATTGAGAAAACGACACTCAGCATCAAGACGATTATCAGCAAACTTGAAGCTGCCCTTAAAATGAAGATTACCCGCACCTATATCGGTCTGGGTGGTCAGTCTGTACGTTCGGTCAAGAGTGTGGTTCAGAAAAACATGCTGACACCCACATACATCAATCAGGCGCATATCGACCTCATCACCGACGAGAGCCACGCAGTTCCCTACGAGGACAATGAGCTGATCGGCTACTTCACGCAGGAGTTCGTGGTCGACACCAACGTAGCGGCCGACCCTGTGGGTATCATGGGTACGAACATCGAGGGCAAGTTCCTCAATGTCATCGCCAACTGCCGCATACGCAACAACATCAAGACCAGTTTCGAGAACATCGGTCTCGATATCGCCGACTACCGCCTGTCCGCTTTCGAACTGGCCAACAGTGTGCTGACCGATGCAGAGAAACGATCTGGTACAGCGCTGATTGACTTCGGTGCCGGCACAACGACGATTTCCGTACTGAAAAACAACATCGTACGTCAAATCATCACACTGCCTTTGGGTATCAGCAACATCACACAAGACCTCTGCGACCTGCAGATTGAACCGGCAGAAGCCGAACAGCTGATGCTCACCTATGCAGATGCTACCGTAGAGACAACTGCCAACGATGAGAATGGACAGACCTATACCACTTCCGACGGACGCGCCATCGAAGTGAAAGAAATCCGTCGCATCATCGAAGCACGTCTGCAAGAAATACTCATCAACGTAGAGAACCAGCTGCACAACTCCGACTACGCAGACAAGCTGCTGGGTGGAATCGTCATCACAGGTGGAGGAGCCAATATTCCAAACATCGAGAAAGCATGCACCACCACACTGAAGGTCGACAAGGTAAGGATTGCCAAGAAACTCATTCCACCACTCATCAAGAACAGCGACATCACATCGCTCTCACTCGAGAGTACCACGAGTGGCACCATCGTTGCGCTGCTGCTTTCAGGAACAGAGAACTGTGTGGGCGAGGAGCAATACAACGGTCCTGACATCTTCCGCGACAACGAGAAGAATCAGGAAATCTCCGCACACAAGGAGGCAGCTGCGAAGTTACAGCAGGAGGAAGAAGCCGCACTCGAATACATCGAGCAGACCAAGACACAACTACGTGAAACAATCCTCAAGCTGCAGCAGACCAGCGAAGCCATCACCAACGATGAGAGCAACAAGAAACTCCGTAATGCAGCTGTGGCATTCATCAACGAGGCACACGCAATCATTACAGAAGACTACAGCACGAACAAAGACCTGCTCGTAGGAAAAGACAAATACAAGCAGTCGCTCCGTGAAGCCGACATTCTCATCACCAAATGCGATGAAGAGGCCGAAAACCTTCAGACTCAGTTGAAAGACATCTCGAAGAAGAACAGTCTCTTTGGCAAACTCAACAAATGGGTCGATGACCTCCTGAAAGAATAAAAGCCACCGCCCTCCCCCATGGGGGAGCTGGAGTGGGCTCTTGAACTTTGAACTTTGAACTTGAAACTTGGAACTTGAAACTTTAAACTATAAACTTTAAAAATGTTTGATAACGTAGAATTCTCTTTTCCTCAAGGAAAAACCAGTATCATAAAAGTCATCGGTGTAGGTGGCGGAGGATGTAACGCCGTCAACAACATGTTCAACAAAGGTATTCACGATGTTGCCTTCGTCGTATGCAATACCGATAACAAAGCACTCAACGACTCCGTCGTTCCTGCCAAGCTTCAGTTAGGTAAGGAAGGACTTGGAGCCGGCAACGACCCAGTAGCAGGACGTAAGGCAGCAGAAGAATCGCTCGACGAAGTAAAGGCCATGCTGAGCGATGGCACCAAGATGGTGTTCATCACAGCAGGTATGGGAGGCGGTACAGGAACCGGAGCCGCACCAGTCATTGCAAAGACAGCGAAGGACATGGGCATCCTCACCGTCGGCATCGTCACCATCCCTTTCCGCTGGGAAGGCATCAAGAAAATCGACAAGGCACTCGATGGTGTTGAAGAGATGAGCAAGAACGTAGATGCACTCCTCGTCATCAACAACGAACGCCTGCGCGAGATCTACCCCGAACTCACCGTCCTCGATGCATTCGCCAAAGCCGACGACACCCTCTGCAACGCAGCACGTAGCATTGCCGAAATCATCACCATGCACGGAGTCATCAACCTCGACTTCAAGGATGTGAAGACCGTACTGCAGAACGGAGGCGTAGCCATCATGAGTACAGGTTACGGAAGCGGTGACGGACGTATCTCCAAAGCCATCGAAGACGCACTCCACTCACCACTGCTCAACAACAACGACATCTACAACTCACAGAAGATTCTGCTCCATATCGCCTTCTGCGGCGACGATTCCGACGGAACGCCAAGCCTCATGATGGAAGAGATGGGCGAAATCCATGAGTTCATGGAGAAGATGAAAACTGCCGATATCGTCGAAACCAAGTGGGGACTCTCCGTCGATTCATCACTCAAAGAAAAAGTCAAGGTCACCATCCTCGCTACCGGATTCGGTGTACAGAACATCAACTCCGCAGAGATGAACGACCGCATCAACCAACGCAACGAAGAGATACGCAAACGCACGGCTGAGCGCACTGAGAAAGATATCGAGAACGAGATTCGTCGTAGAGAGATTTATGGTGACGACCACAAAGGCGGTTCCATCCGCAAGCTCACCTACAACTACATCTTCAAGGACGAAGACCTCGACAACGACGATGTCATCAGCATGGTTGAGACCATACCCACCTATCGTCGCAAGCGTGATGACATCCGTGCCATCAACGACCGCTCCAACATCCTGAGTGCATCCGCACCGGCAGCAGGCTCCGTCATCAGCTTCACATAAGCGCTTATAGCCGATCATGACATAATAGCTGCGGTAAAACGTGGGGAAAGGTACGCAGATAGATAAGGACAAGAACGGATTATAAGAGGAAAGCGATTATTCTTTTAACCAAAGAAATGGTTGTAAGAGATGAAAACAAAAATGATGAGCCAGCAGAGGGAATCAGGAAATATGGACAGTTCTTGGCGAACGGATAATGATGAACAGCAATTTTTTATTTAAATATTTGGTGGTTTCGTTGAAAGTACGTATCTTTGCGAAGGAAATATAGCTCAGATTTATTAGTTTTAATAATTTGATGCGGATATGAAGTACAAGACGATACTTGATAGGATTAAGAAACAGTTGGCTTTGTCATTACCGGAACATGCCACTGCAATGCTCTATGGGTCACAGGCTCGTGGAGATGCTCATCGTGGTTCAGATTGGGATATCCTTATCGTGATGGACAAGGACTCATTATTGCCTTCAGATTATGATACAGTGACTTATCCGTTAACGAAGCTTGGCTGGGATTTGGGCGCAGAGATTAATCCGATCATGTATACAAAGAAAGAATGGGATGCCAGCCGTATAACTCCATTCTATCATAATGTACTTCAAGATGCCGTCATATTATAATGGGACTAAGCGAAGAAGATAGAAAAACGATGGTGCGTTTGGAAATGGAACGAGCGCACAAGTTTATGAAGCAGGCAGAAATGGTTTGCGAGTTGGAGCAATGGGATATTGCTGCCAACCGTTATTATTATGCTTGTTTTCACGCAGTTCAAGCGTTGTTTATTCATAACGGATTGGCCAGCCGTAGGCATTCTGGCATGTTGACACAGTTAGGGTTACATTTTATTAAAACAGGTATTATAGAAGACAGATTAGGCGCTTTTCTTACCAGAATGGAACAATTAAGAGAAAAGGGCGATTATAATTGCTTGTTTGATGTTACTAAGGACGAACTTTTAACTTTTGTAGAGCCAGCTCAGGAATTGGTAAGAGTTATTGAGCAGTTGATAGGCTAATATTCTTTGTTTCTTTACGAAGATTTGAAAGAAGCTGGTTTTATAAAGTAAAGGAGGAAAAACGATATGAATACAATGACTTATAAGGTGTGCATTGCGCACCTTTTTTTATTATCTTTGCCGAAAATTCATGTTTTTTGTTACCTTTGCATGATTATTACGTATAATAGATGAAGAGTTGATTATCATGCAGTATACTGATCATGACATAATAGCTGCGGTAAAACGTGGGGAAAGGTACGGCTTTGAGACTTTGGTGGCTCGTTATGGACAGACCGTTTTCACGATGGTCGTAAGGATTGTTGGCGATGAGACACGGGCAGAGGAACTGACTCAGGACACGTTCATCAAGCTATTCGAGACGATTGACCGCTACGACCCCAAGCGGGCTTCCTTGTCAACTTGGCTTTGCAGGATTGCCTACCGATTGGTGGTTGATGAGCTGAGGAGAAGACACAAAGACCTCCTCTATTATGCGGAGGACTTGGAGTCAATTGACACCGATGAGGATGCAGATTTCGAAATGGATTCCTTCAACCGCGAAGTGATGCTCAACCAGCTCGACCAAGCCGTTCGTCAGTTACCTATTGCAGAGCAAAACCTTCTGACGATGTACTACTACGAACACCAAAGCATTCGCGATATTTCGTTCATCGTGGGAGCCAAAGAATCGACTCTCAAGATGAGACTTCACAGAATACGTAAGAAACTATATGAGATTATGATAAAAGGGAATAAAAATGAATAAAGGAAACAAAGAAACCATACGGCTCGACGATGCTTTAAAAGAAGTGTTCGCCAAGCAGGCAGAGCAGACGCCACAGTTGCCAGCCGACTTCTCTCAGCGAGTAGCTGAAGCTATGATGGCACGACGACGCAAGGCTCGTCTGCGCACCATCGTTGTGTGGAGTACCCTTGGAGCGGTGGCGGCTACCCTATTGCTGGCATTCTTCCTGCTGCGAAAGCCTGCCAGCCCTGTGGATAAACAGATAGCCATAACACCTACGACGGTACCTTCAACTCCTACTTCTTCTGATACTACTGTCTTTGAACCCTTATACAAGCAAACTGCTCAGTTCCAAGTCCCATTGAATTCTTCATTTAAGGAAAGAATAGCTGAGAACTTATTCATCAATGGGTATCCTAAGATTTCTCCCCCTAAAGGCTTCCCCCATAGAGGGGGGACGGGAGGGGGGTCTCGAGGGGTTCTTGATTATTCAAAGCTGGCTCCAGGTGTCTATGTTGAGATTGATGAGGATGGCGATACCGTCTATGTGGTGATTAGCAGTCAGAACGTACCAACTCCTCCAAAGTCCGTCCGTCCTGACGTGAATATCGCAGAGCGGATGAAGCAGGCAGAGGAATTCGGCAAGCTGCTCCGTCAGGAAATCGATAGTATTCATTTAGCACTTAACAGATAGAGTGTATGAAAAGAATAGTTTTTATTGTTTTGTTACAATTCTCCGCCTATTTCGGTTTTGCTCAGGAGAAAATCGGAGGTGATAATCATCATGTTGGCGATGAATATGGCAATATTGTGCCTGATGCCATCGTTCATCTGGCGAAATCAATATGGTTGCATTTCCCCAAGGCGGACAAGGTGCATTATAATTACAAAGGTAGGCTCATCGCCAATGAGAATGATGTCGAGTTGAATCTCTTAGTGCCTTTAGATAGCTTATCTGCTTCGCTGAAGGATAGCATCGAAGCGACGCTCTCTCACGAACAGGCAAACGCAACTATGGCAAGTGTAACGCGGGAACCTGGTCCGAATGGTGATTCCATGACGTATTCGCTGGTGTGGCTTCATGGTAGAAGAACACGGTTCTCTCCCCTTGAGGGGAGTGCGAATGGTGAGAATATGATTTCATCCCCCCAGCCCCCGAGGGGGATGGAGGGTCAGGACGAAAGTACGCGAGATAGTCTATCAAGGAATAATAGTACAGTCTTAGTTAATTATTATGAGGCTCACCGTCACGCGTCTTTCGAGTTCAAATTCTCTAACTTAAGAGCTATTCTTGGGGCTGGGGAACCTCTGCAGGATGTAACAGGATTGGATGAGTTGCTGGACGGATTGAAGCACCAATATAAGACGAAGAAAAAGAATGTCATTTTCCTTGCGAATGATAATAGGAGTACAGGGGTTGGCTATGAATATGCATTGGATTGTGATGCCGAAAAGGTATATGATGACATTCGCAGTTATGTGGGTCACGAATACCTGATGAAACATACTCCTTTGTTTTCATTCAACTATTATTATGATACTGATATGATGACGATAAGGATGTTTAAACAAGTGAATGAGCAAGACGGTGGTACGACTCAAAAGAAACGACAAGACAGGGAGATACAGATTTGCAGCCGTAATGGGAAGCTGCTGATAATTGATATCACAAACCAAAACGACCGGAACACTCCTTGCAGCATTTTCTCTTGGTGGGACGCCTTGATGGAAGGACCAGACAATCACTATCATCATCCAGGCAAGATGACAAAACAGGGCAACAGTACCACTCTTCAGATACGTGATGAAGTGTATCGCATGAAACGCAAGAACAGATTTTCGTCAACTTATATATTCGAACAAGGCCTATGAAACGAATCCTTTTTCTTTTGTTGCTATTACAGACAACACTCATTGCATCGGCATACGACATCGAAGTGAACGGTATGTGTTTTAACTTGACATCCGACAGCACCGTAGCTGTTACCTATCTCGATTTCATCCGTATGAATGAAGATTACTACATAGGCGATGTGGTCGTTCCTGCTTCCATCAGCTACAAGGGCAAGAAGTATGCTGTTACAGCTGTCGGCAACAAAGCATTTTCTGGTTGCTCTTTCTTAAAGTCCGTCACCCTTCCTTCCACCATCGTCACGATTGAAGATGATGCTTTTGCCAAATGTACCGCTCTCGAATCGGTGGAGATTCCTGAAGGCGTAAAGGAGTTGGGAGATGCATTTCCTGGTTCCGACCGTCTGAAAACGATTGTGATTCCTTCGACTGTCACACAAATCTCTTCCCGCTTCATCAGTAATTGCCAGACACGAAAGGAGATTGTGTGCAAGCCTCTCACGCCTCCAGCCATTTCTACTGACAGACCTATAAATATCGAAGAGTGTGATTACAACAAGTGTACATTAATCGTTCCGCAGAAGTCGATTGAGGCATACAAGGCAGCCGACGCATGGAACTTGTTTAACAGGATTGGCGGATTTACGGTAGATAAGAAGGGGGGAATGAATACAGATATGGCATTTACGGAGTTCACGCAAGATGGCTTGAAATACATGGTGACGAGCGAAAGTCAGAAAGAGGTGATGTTGCTGGGATACGAAGGAGAGAAACCAATGGGTGCGTTGACAATTCCTGCCAAGGTGCAGGGCTATTCGGTGACAAGTATTGGCGGTAGAGCATTTGAGCTTTGCAGGAACCTGACAACGGTCACTATTCCCAATAGTGTGACATCTATTGGATACCGTGCGTTCATCGCTTGCAACGGCTTGACATCAATAGAGATTCCCAGCAGTGTCACAACTATCGGCAGCGAGGCTTTTAATTCTTGCACAAACCTGGGGTCTGTTTTGTTTGCCGAAGGTTCGAAACTGACGCGTATCAACTATGCGACCTTCGTATATTGCAGGAATCTGGCATCGATCATCATTCCTAATGGTGTGACAACTATTGGCCAAGTGGCATTCAGTGGTTGCGAGAGCCTAACATCAGTCTCCCTCCCCAATAGCGTGACAAACATCGAACGTGGGGCGTTCTCAGTCTGCGGCTTGACATCGATTATCATCCCATCCAGCGTGACAAGCATCGGCAATACGGCTTTCCTGGCCTGCAGAAGTCTGAAATCTGTTCAGTTTGCCGAGGGTTCGAAATTGACAAGCATTGGCGACATGGCATTTTATAACAATGAACAACTGGAACCTGTCACCCTCCCAGCGAGTGTGAAGGAAGTCGGCAAAGATATTTTTGGCACCTATAAAAGCCTTCAACCTCAAAAAAAATAATAAATAATTAAGAGGTAAGGAGTAAGAGGTAAGAGAAAAAAATGGATTAATAATAAGGTGTATGAAACGTACAATCTTTCTAATCATTCTTATATTGACAGTCACCTCATTGGCTGCACAGGACAAGCAAAAGCAAATCGCGGCACAGCAGCGATTGATTGAGCTTGCAAAAGAAGTATGGAAGTGTTTTCCTACGGAATGCCAAATACTATCAATGGGACAAATAGATGCTTTTGAGTTTGGTGTAGAGTTACCGAAGAAACAGTTCCGTCCATCTTTGATTGACAGCCTGAACGTAGCTTTTGCTGAAGCCATTCCTACGACTACATACGCAAGTGCGATGAAATATAATAGGATAGATAATGGTAAGGATTCTATCTCTTACACGATGACTTGGGACAAATTATCGACAAAAGACCCAAGGATGGAACTTATAGCAGATCACCATTACTTGCCTCAGAGACAATCTACCAATCATCGAGCTGAAGCCATATTTGATAATCGAAATGATTCAGTTTTAATAAGTATAGAACTACCTTATCAAAAGGCTCGTCAGGAACGATACGACATTTCTGGCTTTGAATCGTTGTTAGAAGAAGTGAAGAAAGCATATCCAAGTAAGCATCAGAAAGTGAAATTTCCGAACGATCCCACATTGAAAGGAGATAAGTACGTGATTACATGCAATGCAGATAGTGTCTTTGATGTTCTGAGCCAGTATGTGCTTCGCAACTATTGGTATGAGGACCGTCCCATGATGGCCATTGATTATCTTATAAAGAATGCACCAAGTCGTAATCACAGCGGACAAGCAATGCAGTTGCTATTGTACGACTCCGAGCATCTCTGCAATGATCGCTACATTGAATTCGTCGTTTGTGCCGACAAGTTATTACTGCTCGATATGAATAATTTGCACGATTACTCCAACTGGTATCAATTTCTTCCGCCCAATACAGAACACTATCCTGCATATAGCCCAATGGATTGGATACAAAAGCTGGAGCCCGAACTCTATCGATTGGATGAAGAACGTTATCTACAGAGGTGAGTGGTGAGAGGGAGCATCCTCCCTGCTCCCCCAAGGGGGAGTGTTAACATTCTACATTTTACATTCTACATTATGCATCCTCATACCTCTTACCTCTTCATTAAACTTTGAACCGACGCTCGAAGCAAGAGCAGAGACAAGCTTGCTTGCTATGCCTTGCAAGGAGGAGGAAGACCGACAGGTCAACTTTGAACCCATCGCTTATGAAACGAATTGCATTTTCACTGATACTGATGTTCCTCACAGCAGGAACCCTCAGCGCACAGCTACTGCAAAAGATGACTGAGATAACTAAGACAGTATGGCGTAACTTCCCAACAGAGTGCGAAGTGAACTATAGTACATTTCTCAGCCTTACGTTAAAGATGCCTATGAAGGAAGTACGGTCTTCTCTGGTCGACAGCATAGAAGCGACATTTATAACAGAATCCCACAGCGCAGATTATGTAAGCATCGTAAAGCAGAATGATGACAATAGATGTTCTATGGACTACACATTGATATGGAAGCTCAGTAAAACACCTGAACCACCACAGGATGATTTCTTTCATGGGCACCCTTGGGTGGGAAATTGCAGCGATGCCTTACTTGACAACAGGAACGATTCCCTGTATTTCGAAGCAAGTATACTGACAGGACTCAGTTGGCATGATGCATTCAGTACAGGCATTACGAAATATAATGTACCAGAATTGGACGAAAAACTCAAAAGTATTCGAAAAGCCAATCATACAAAGTCGAAGAAACTCAAACTCAAAGGCATTAGCCAGTGTTGGGATGATGCGGTCGGCTACAAATACGAGATAACATGCGATGCAGACAAGATGTATGAAGAAATGATGTGCTACATAATTGATGAGTACGTGCTGCAAGGTGAGCCATATATAGGCGTATCACACATCAGCAACACTCATTCATATTTCATTGTCAGCTTATACGCATACTCTCCCCAGCAGACAGAGGAAAGGGTAATTGCATTTTGCAAACAGAATGATAAGTTAGTGGTCGTAGATCTCACAAATCAACACCACCTCGGAGCAAATGAAATCCATCAGCATATCCCGACCTGTCTGGGTCTGATTAAACAACAAAGCTTATAAGACGCACGATGATTTCACGGATGCGAAAGCTCCTCACGCTTTCCCTCCAGAGGCAAAAGGGGAAAACACTAGGGTGTAACAGGGAAAGAACCTAGGTAGAAAAGGGAGAGATACTGGGTGTAACAAGTTTGCCCCGCCCGTGCGAATATCTTGCAGCGGGCGGGGCAATATCTTGCGGCGGGCGTGCGAATATCTTGCGGCGGCCGCCAAAAGACGAAGAAGATCCTCTCCCTGCTCCCCTTGAAAGGGGAGAGCTTAAGACTAAAGTCTAGCGTCTAAGGTCTAACGTCTTTTATCTTTCTGACTGCAAAGATACGAAAAAAATAGCTGAAATGCAAATATTTTTCCAAAATATTTGGTGGTTACGCAGAAAGGTTGTATTTTTGCGCTTGGTATCAACTTAATCATCCAGAGAACAATGAAGCACTTCTTTTCACTTGGTATCCTGAAGAGGATGGTATGCTTGGCATTGACCGTCTTCATGGCAACAACGGCTATGGCGCAATATAGCTGGGAGAAAACCATTTCGCTGACGGATGAGGAGCGGCAGTTGGTGGAGCAGAACAGCGATTTCGCGTTTAACTTGTTCCGCACGGTACGCGGAACGGAGAACTATGTCATCTCGCCAATGAGCATCACATACGCGCTGGGGATGCTGAACAACGGTGCTGAGGACATCACCCGTGAGGAGATCTGTCGGGTTCTGGCGGGCGGACAGACGGAGGGCTATGCCGATGTGGCTACGATGAATGCGTTCTGTCGGAAGATGCTGACGGAGAGTGCCTTGCTCGACGAAAAGACGCGTGTGGCGATTGCCAACACCATCTACTTCAATGGTGACCGTAAGACGATTGCGCTGAAGTCGCCGTTCAAGAACGCTGCTGCCACGTACTACGATGCCACACCTTCTGTGCTCAGTTTCAGCGACGCGGCATCGTTGGGCATCATCAACCAATGGGTTACGGACCAGACTGACGGCATGATTCACGACCTGCTGACAGCTAACGACATGAGTGACCCCAATCTGGTGAGTTTCCTACTGAATGCCATCTGCTTCAAGGGTGCATGGTCCAAACCGTTCGAAGAGAAAAATACCCTGAATACGTATTTCGGTTCAGACATGAAGCGCACGGCCATGATGATGTGGCAGGTGAACGAGTTCCTTTATGCAAGAAATGATCTCTACGAAAGTGTCATCCTGCCCTACGGCAACGGGGCGTACCAAATGACCATCTTCCTCCCACGCAAAGGGAAAAACCTCGACGATGTGTTGGCTGCCTTGAACGGCAAGAACTGGAATGCAGCCGATTATCAGAACTATGAAGTGCATCTCAGCTTGCCACGTATTGATACCGACACCAATCAGGATTTAGAAGACGTTATGGAATCGCTGGGCATGAAGAATGCCTTTGTGGGAAACGAAGATGCACATGGATTCCATGAGTTCTGCTACTATGGCGACAATGAGGCAAACACCGATGTGTGTTGGATTAGTCTGATGCGCCAGAAAGCACACCTGAAACTCGACGAGAAAGGCACGGAGGCAGCCGCTGCTACGGTCATCGGGATGGTCGACAAAGCGTTGTTCCAATCCGTGGAATTTATCGCCAACCGTCCGTTCCTCTATACCATCAGCGAACGCTCAACAGGCTGCATCTTCTTCATGGGACAATATATGGGAGAACCTATAAAGAACTTGCGCCACGATATCAGCCTGACGAATGAGGAGAAGAAACTGGTGGAGAGCAACAACAACTTTGCCTTCAACTTGTTCCGCAAGGCACGCGGAGAGGAGAGCAGTATCATGTCGCCGCTGAGCATCACATACGCCTTGGGTATGCTGAACAACGGTGCAACAGGACAGACACAGCAGGAAATCAACGACGTACTGGGATTTGGTGAAGCAGGCGCTGATGCTATCAACAACTTCTGCCGCAAAATGCTTACCGAAGCATCTACCCTCGACCAGGAGACAACAGCCGAGATTGCCAATACCATCTATGTGAACAGCGGTACAGGCTACGAGTTGCAACAGGGTTTCGTGGACAAAGCCAATGAGTTCTACGATGCAGAACCGCAAGCACTCAACTTCTTTGATGACGCCACGATAGGCATCATCAATCAATGGGCAGATGACCACACACACGGCATGATTCCAGAGATAGTCAATGAGCAAACGTTCTCCCGTGATGCTGCCAGCCTGCTGCTCAATGCCCTCTACTTCAAAGGTACATGGACCATCAAGTTCAAAAAGGAAAATACTCACGACGAACCTTTCAATGGTGGAGCTGAGGTACCGATGATGCATCAGAAGGAGGAATTTGCTTATACGGACAACGGCCTTTATCAGGCTGTGAAGCTGCCTTACGGCAACGGGGCCTACCAGATGACCATCTTCCTGCCATACGAAGGTAAGACCATCGGCGATGTGCTCGACCAGATGGACGGAAAAAGCTGGCAGAATGTATATGGGAACTATGATGTAGACCTGAAATTGCCTCGTTTCAAAATCGAGACGAAATTGAACTTGGTGCAGATCATGAAAGACTTAGGTATGCCGAACGCGTTCTCAGCTACATCAGCTGAGTTCCCGTATTTCGGTAATCGTGATGTATTCATCAGCGATATGTTCCAGAAAGCCGTTATCGACCTCGACGAGGAAGGTACGACAGCCGCCGCCATTACATTAATAGAAGTGGCAACAGGCGCCATCCCCCAACCTGTCACCTTCCATGCCAACCGTCCATTCATTTATATCATCAGCGAACGCTCGACTGGTATTATCTTCTTCATGGGACAATATATGGGCGAAGGGACGACGGGGATACAGACCCTCCCCCTTACCCCTCCCTCTATGGAGGGGAGTATTTATAACCTCAATGGACAACGGATTAACACCCTCCAGAAGGGGTTGAATATCGTGGATGGAAAGAAGGTTTGGATGAGATAATCACGACTTTACGATTGTCGGCAAGGGTGGTGGCGAAGAGGTAGGTGTCGCCTCCATCGGCAAGATGCAGTCGTTTGCGGAGATCGGCCACTGTGGCAGGGAAATTTCGAACGGAGATATTCGCCTGACGCAGCTGGCTGATTTGTTTGGTGGTCTGCTTGTTGAGGGGTAGCACATCTGTCACCTTGAAACTACGGCCTGGGAAGTCGGGTATATACTCCTTCGAGGTGTAGAGATGGCTGTTGGGGTGTAATTTCCGACAATGGAAATGCTGCGTAAGGGATTTAAACGGACAGGCTTTCATGAGCGAGGCATTGGGTTCGTAGAGATAAGCGTCCACTTCGTTGGTGTACGGGCATTGGGCTGCCTGCTCGCTTTCGCGTGTGAAAGAGAATCGCTGGATTCCCTCGCGTACGAAATCCACACACACAATCTGCGGTTCCTGCTCCTCTCCTTGTTGAAGTAACAGAAGAATCTCTTTACACTCTCCTTGCACACTCACCACATGCACCTGATAGACTCCTTTCAATTGTCGCAAGGCGGTGGTGATGTCGAGCATAGGCGACAGTTTTATCATCACTACATCAGCTTTCTCCAACAGCAACTGATTCAGTTGGCACACATCGGGTGTGCAGTCGCTGATGGCTACGGTCTTGCGTCCACTGGCATCACGTCGGGCAGGATCAATCAGGATGAGATGCTGATGGGGCAGTTCGGCAAGCACATCCTCACAACGGGCTTGCAGGACCTCGAAATTGGAAACACCAAGCAAGGGGAAATTATGTTGCGCCAGCTCGCAGAGGTCTTCGCGTTGCTCCACATACGTCAGGTGCTGATACTGACGACCTATCATCGCTGCATCGACCCCGAATCCTCCAGTCAGGTCAGTCATCGTGGAACGATGGGGTTGAGACATCATCAATGAAGCCTTGTATTCAGCCGTCAGCTGCGAGGAACATTGTTCAAGAGGCAAATGGTCAGGATAGAGGACACCTTCTGTCTGTGCCCACAAGGGCAGCTTCTTCTCTGCTATCTGCCAGCCACGAATCTGCACAAGTGCCTGCTGCATATCCACATCCGGATAATTGGATGCGTGCAACGCCAACTCGTTCACATCATCGTGTAAATGTTCCTTTATCCAAGAAGCTGTTCCCATTAGTTGCTAGTTGTGAGAGGTAAGAGGTGAGAGGGAGCCCCCTCCCTACTCCCCCAAGGGGGAGTGTTAACATTCTACATTATACATTTTACATTCTACATTATGCATTATGCATTATGCATTATGCATTGTCTTACTCCTTACCTCTTATTTCTATTTTATCGGTTTTCTGCCTTCTGCTTTGATTTGTGCACGGGTCTTGAGGTTGAAGTGCCACCACTCGGTCTTCAACACTTTGAATCCACCTGCTGCCATCACGTCGCGTAACAGCTTACGGTTCTCGACTGCCTCTTGGGTGATGATGCCCTTACGCACCATCTCTGTCTCGAACTCAGGATGAGCCGCACGTCCCATATAGTCAATCTTGGTACCCATCGGGATGCTGTCGCCCTTGGCGTCGCAGATGGTGATATCGACCGCAAAGCCGTAGTTGTGGAGACCTCCCCCATTGGCAGGATTGCTGACATAGATGTTCTTGGAGGTTCCCTTCACCACATCCCACATCTTTTGCTGTACAGACATCGGACGAGCTGCATCGTAGATGATAAGACTCAACTCAGGATGCAGCTGCTTGAGCCGCTGCTGACATTTCTTGAGTGCCTGAGCTGCATCGGGATGCAAGTAGGCATCCTTCAAGTCTGTATAGAGCACACGCCCTGTGAAGTTATCAGGACGGGTGTACATGAGGCTGACTTGAATCGTAGGATCAACATCCTTGATGTTGACATACCCCTGCTCCTTCATCGTTTGTGCGCTACAGCTCAACGAAGCGAGCAGCAAAGCGAAAACAATTACTATTTTACCTTTTACCATATACTATTTATCTTTTCAGTGGTGAGTGGTGAGAGGTTAGAGGTGAGAGAATACCATAGGATGTTAACACCTACGAACTATCCTCTTACCTCTTACTCCTTACCTCTTACCTCATTGAACTTAAAAATACTCTCTCCGTACAGGATAACTCCCTCGCATCTCCTCGAAACGGTCAGGATGTAGCTTCAGCAGTCGGGAATCATCCAACAGAGTTTCGACAGACAGACAAGGAGCATCGGGGAGAATGATTTCTGGAACGAAATCGACACCCATGAACCGTGCAACAGCCTCGAGCGACATACGGGTTGCATTCGCTTTTCCGTCAGCAGAATAACCTGCTACATGGGGAGTTGCGATGGCCACACGATGCAACAGCTCGCGATTGATATTGGGTTCACCCTCCCATGTATCAACGACAGCATCAGCAATCAGCCCTTCATTCAAAGCACGGAGCATGGCATCGTTGTCGACCACTCCTCCACGTGATGCATTGATGATGAGCGGACAATGAGGCAACTGATGGAAGAACGACTCATCAGCCATGTGATAGGTGGCGTATGGTCCCTCTTTCGTTAATGGGGTATGAAACGTGATGATGTCGGCTTCCGCCTGAATGGTTGACAAACTGACGAAAGAGGGCACATCTCTCACCTCTAACCTCTCACCTCTCACCTCTAAATCCTCCCTTGGAGGGTCGCACAGTAGCACCTTCATGCCACACGCCTCAAGGTCGGCTGCTACCAATGAGCCCACATGTCCCACACCCACGATACCGATGGTATAGGATGGATTCAGACGTCCTGTGGCTTCCAAGGCATGATGGACGTAATGGCATACAGAATTGGCATTACACCCAGGGCAGTTGGTCCACTGGATGCCTACAGCGTCACAATAGGCAGTATCGATATGGTCATATCCTATCGTTGCAGTCACAATCAGCTGGACGGAAGAGCCCTCGAGCAACTCACGGTTACAATGAGTACGTGTGCGGACAATCAGCACATCGGCATCACGCACATCCGATTTGCTGATGGCGCTCCCAGGGAGGTACACTACCTCGTCGGCCAAACGCTCTATCTGCCCACGTATATAGGGTATCTTATCGTCGACTATAACTTTCATACACACGATTGGTTATATAGTAGAAGACAGCCGCAAAGAAGAGACCAGAGATGGAATCGATGAGGTAATGAGCCTTGATGTACACCGTGCTGCAGCACAATACCACATAGAACGGCACCAGAATCCAAAACAGCCACTTATTGCCTGTGCGCCAAGCCAAGAGCATACACACCGTGCTCATACCCACATGACTGCTGGGATAGGCAGCAGCCGGACGCTCGCCTACCTCCTGAGCACCAATGACCAACTGGCCGAACACGCCCTTCACCTCAGGCACAATCATATCGAAATGATCCTTGAAGTAGTCGCCTAGCGCAGGAAAGCCATCACCCCACCCTGCATCGCCGTAGATGTTGTCCAACGCACAGAAATAGTACTGAGGACCTGCGACAGGCAGGAAGTCATAGACGAAATAGAAGAGGAAGAACGACCCAAGGAATATAAAGACTGCCTTATCGTACTCACGTGTCCTGCATAGCAGATAGAATGCGATGACAGAGAACATCAGGTAATAATAGGAGTAGTAGCCCATATTGAACAGCTCGCTCCAGAAGGCAGAGCTGAACTTCTGGTCGAACTCCAAGGCAGGCTGACAGCCAAACAACGTCTGGTCGATGGCTGCAAACACATGATCCTGATAAGGGAAGAGTGAACAGAAATAGTGGATGTCGGGATACCACCAAATGAGCAGGACAAACAGCGGGAACGAACGCCACGCAAGACCCCACTTGTAAGGCATGAACCGATAGGTGAAATGGGTTACGACCATGATGAGCAACGCAATGCCTCGGAGACCCAACATTCCCAGCGGGGTGTCGAGACGTGTCCAAAACAGCGCAATCATCACCGTCGTGACGATGATATAGACGAGGGTCGTCAGTTCTGCACTGACTAAATCCAGTTTTGACTTTTGTACCATGCAATTGTTTCTTTCACACCACGCGGCAACTGCCACTGTGGCTGATATCCTAAAACTTCAATCATCGGACTGATGTCGCAACGCCAGTCACGCTGTGCCATCATCTTGTACTTATCACGGTTTAAGGTGCTGGGCTTTCCAGTCAGCTTTCCGAACTCTTCTGCGATGACAGATACCACCTTCAGTACCCACAGCGGAGCTGTGATATGCACCACATGCTTCACGCCCATCTCTTTCTGTATCAGGTCGCTGAAAGCACGGCTTGGGTATTCTCCCCCATCTGTCACATTAAATGTTCCGTCCATCACACCACGCTCCACAGCAGCCATGATGGCACCAACCAAGTCCTTCACATACACGAACGTCAACACCTGAGGGGCAAATCCAACTGCGAAGTCCACATGTTGCTTGATGGATTTTGCCATCATGAAGTAATCCTTCTCACGAGGTCCGTAAACACCTGTAGGACGAAATACGGTCAAGCCCGTCTTGCTGCCATCCAACGTCTCATGCAGCCATTGCTCTGTCTTCAGCTTACTGTTGCCGTAGGTCGAGCCATAGGTAGCACTGAGACTGCTGAGATAGATGAACTGACGAGGCATCATGTTGGCCGTCATCAGCGCCTCCACCAAGTTACGGGTACATTGGTAGTTGTGGAAATCGAAATCCTCCGCTTTCAGGCACTTGGTCGCACCTGCCGCATGAATCACGACGTCCCAATGAGAAGCCCCCCCAACCCCCTTTAGGGGGAGAAGTTGAGAGTTGAGAGTTTTGGGATTCGTCAGGTCGAGTTCGATAAACTGCAAACCCTCATACTGCAACCAACGCTTGCTCGAAGTAGAACGCAAGGCTGCCCATGTGGAGAAGCCTCGTCGAAGCGATTCCTCACATAGGAAACTACCAATAAATCCACTGGCACCTGTTATCAATACGTTCATACCTCTTCGCTTTTGAAGTGCAAAGGTATAAAAAAGTTAGCAGTTAGCAGTTAGGAGTTAATATTTTTTATCATTTTGCATAAAATTCTACCGCTCGACAATAAAAACATGCTTTTATTATGCTCGCTTAACCGAATTTTTCTAACCGCTAACCACTAACCGCTAACCGTTTTTAAGTCCTTAAAACGTAAATTCTTTGAGTGTCACGTCAGGTTCTTTGATTTTCACCTTATAGGTCTTACCTTTCTCAAACTGTGGCAAAGAAAGGATGCTACTGCTGCTCTGCATGCTGAATGGGATGACGAACGAGTACAGTTCTTTACCCTTATCATCGACACACAAAAGGGTCTTACCAACCGGACAAGGCAATCCGTTGAGCGACACCGTCAGTTGGGTATCAGCAGACTCTTTCGGCATCGGAGCCTCACCCATCATCGAACCACCCATACCGAACACAGTTCCTCCTGTCAGCGTCATCTGACTGAAATCGCTGTCAAACGGTTCCTCTGGAGGTCCCACTTGTGAACAAGCCGTCACCTTACCACCTGTGATGATAAGCGACTCCCTGCTGTTCGAGTTCGAATCAATGGCATCGTTGCCAACACTCCACACAAACACATCACCACCGTTGAAAGTAATCGTGCCGTTCGAACTGATACCGTCGTCCATTGCTTTCACATATACTGTTCCACCATTGATTGTCACACCACGCTTTGCTTCCATACCCTCTGCGCCAGTTGATGCTGTCTTCACCTTCACATCACCTCCATTGATGGTAAGCGTGCCCATCACCTTGATGGCTTTCGCACTTCCGTTATATTTCCGCTTGGCAAATCCCATACCACGTTCCTCGCGTTCGTTTCCAAACAAAAGCTGACGGATGGAATCGCTGATCTGGATATCGCTTCCTCGCCCTTGACCGCCAAAACCACCGAATCCACCAAAGTCGGGCATTCCGCCACCGAAGTCGGGCATTCCGCCTTCACCAAAACCAGGGAAACCTCCACCTGGGAATCCTCCGAAGTTGATGCTATCGGGCATTGCTCCCATTCCAGGGAAACCACCGAATCCACCGAAGTCAGGCATTCCACCTTCGCCAAAACCAGGGAAACCTCCACCCGGGAATCCTCCGAAGTTGATGCTATCGGGCATTGCTCCCATTCCAGGGAATCCACCGAATCCACCGAAATCAGGCATTCCACCACCGAAGTCGGGCATCTCACCATCACCAAAACCACCGAATCCTCCAAAGTCCCCGAATCCGAAAGCACGTTCGCTCACATAGTTTCCTGATGTCTCTATATCAATCGAACCACCGTTGATGACCATATCGCCATCACATTTCACACCCTTACCACCATCACCAGTCAACGAAGCGTGGATGCTACCCCCATTAATGGTCAGGGTCGAGTCGCATTTCAGTGCTTTCTTATCCACACTCGAGAGGTTGATGTCGATCATTCCTCCGTCAATCGTAAGGTTCGCCCCACTGCTGATTCCGTTTCCAGTTGCCGATGAAATGGCGATTTTTCCGGTATTTGACTTGATTTCAACGTATTCCTTAGCCGCAATGGCATTCTTTGAATTCGCAGTGAGGGTCAGATTGCCTTCTCCATCGATTTCCAGATGTCCTTTCGTATAGACACACGCCTTATGCAAGGTATCCACCCCATCCACCAATGAGTTAGACGAACCTTTCTGCAGATGCAGCTTTATCCGCTTACCACATTTCAGGTTGATAGCCGCACCTTCCTGTGTTGTCAGGACAACACCATCGAGGGTCACCGTAGCTTTATACGCTCCATTCAGCTCAAAACTACCATTGGCAGAACTGCCTTTCAAGACATATTCCACCTCCTGATCCGTAACGGTACTTTCCACAACGACCTTGGCGCCGTTGTGCTGAATCTGTATGTTCTTGTTTTTGGGTTGGGACACTTTTACGGAATTACCCGCATAGACAATCGTTACCTTTTCTTTTTTCGCTGCCGACACCATCCCGATTCCGACAGTCAGCAATAAAACGCCCATCAACAGGCGTGTCAATTCATTAAAACACTTATTCATTTTATTAATTAATACTTATGTTTGTAATTATGACCTCAAATCAAACTAATGGTTTAAAATAGTGAGGAGTTAGGAGTTAGAAGTTAGGAGTTGAAAACTGAAAATCCATGCGGTTCGTGGTCAAAAAACAAAGCGTTCATGCAGAAATTTTTCACTTTTCACTGTTCGTTATTCATTTTTTATTACCTTTGCACAGACGAGATAACTATCAAACAAACAATCGATATGAAAAAACAATTAACAATGCTATTGCTACTGGCGGCTTGCTGTCTGCAAGGAAGCGCCAAGGAAGTGAACTTAGTGGGTAACGTAATGGCTCGCAAGACCACTTCACTCAACGGAGACTGGAACTACATCGTGGATGTACAGGAAGAGGGTTACTACGACTACCGCATGAATCCTACCCAGTGGGGATTCTTCCGCAATGCTAAGCCTCAACGTCCTGAAGACCTGGTGGAGTACGACTTCGACAAATCGCCTACGATGAAAGTACCAGGCGACTGGAACACACAGGATGACCGTCTGTTCTTTTATGAAGGTACTGTATGGTATTATAGAAAGTTTAGAGTTGAGAGTTCAGAGTTGGGCGAAGGTAAGCGCAAGCTGCTCTATTTCGGAGCTGTGAACTACGAAGCGATTGTCTATGTGAACGGACAGCGTGAAGGTCGTCATGTAGGAGGCTTCACACCTTTCTGTTTCGATGTGACAGAGCATCTGAAAGCAGGCGAGAACTTCGTCGTCGTAAAGGTGGACAACAAACGTCATGCCAGCGATGTGCCTACTCAGATCTTCGACTGGTGGAACTACGGCGGTATCACCCGCGATGTGCTGTTGGTAGATGTGGCACCTGTATATATCGAGAACTACAAGGTAGAACTGGAGAAGGCTGATGCAAAAGCCAAGCAGCGCACCATCTCAGTTTCTGTTCAGCTCAACGACAAGAAAGCAGGCGAGACCATCACCCTCAACATCCCAGAGTTGAAACTCAAGCAAGTCCTCACTACCGATGCAGAAGGACAAGCAGCAACCACCCTGAAGGTCAGCAGCAAAACACTCCAGCTATGGAATCCAAAGAACCCCAAGCTCTATAAGATGGAACTCACCCTGAACGGTGAGACCCTTGCCGACGAAGTCGGATTCCGTACCATCGAGACACGTGGCAAGCAGATTCTGCTAAACGGGCAACCCATCTTCCTCAAAGGCATCAGCATGCACGAGGAGAAGGCACACGGAGGCGGTCGCGCCAACTGCGAAGCCGACGCACGTGAGCTGTTCGGATGGGTGAAGGAGTTAGGATGCAACTTCGTACGTCTGGCCCACTATCCACACAACGAATATGCCGTCCGTCTGGCTGAGCGTATGGGTCTGCTGCTTTGGAGCGAGATTCCCGTCTATTGGACCATCGACTGGAAGAACAACGCCACCTACGAGAATGCCCGCCGTCAGTTGACCGACATGATTCGCAGAGACCAGAACCGTGCCAACATCATCATCTGGAGCATCGCAAACGAAACACCTCACAGCAACGAACGCGATCTGTTCCTCGGCAATCTGGCACAATATGCCCGCACCATCGACGCCACCCGTCTCATCTCAATGGCGATGGAGGTGACAGGAGCATCCAACTACAAGAACCGTCTGCAGGACAACATGAATAAATGGGTTGATGTGGTCAGCTTCAACCAGTATATCGGTTGGTATCGCGATGTGAACGATGCTCCGAAGATGGAGTGGGAAATCCCATACGAGAAACCTGTCATCGTCAGCGAGTTTGGTGGAGGAGCCAAGGCAGGCTATCATGGAGCCAAGAACCAACGCTGGACAGAGGAGTTCCAGGAGAACCTCTATATTGAAAATACCGCCATGCTCGACAAGATCGAAGGGCTTTCAGGCACCACCCCATGGATCCTGAAGGACTTCCGCTCACCCCGTCGTGTACTGCCTGATGTGCAGGACTACTACAACCGCAAGGGTCTCTTCTCCGACAAGGGCGAGAAGAAGAAAGCCTTCTACATCCTTCAGAAATGGTACGAGGGAAAATAAACAAATGGAGTGGCGAATGAATCGTCACTCCTTTTGTTTTATCATTACTGAAACTTATTGAAGAACTGGAAGACATCTGGCAGAATCATGGGTACCATTTGTCCATGATCCCCGTCCACCTCCTTATACTGCAAGTTGAGACCATACTCTTTAGCGAAGTCACGCAAGTTATGGCTCGCCTGGAGGGATGCTCCTGCACGCAGGCCTTCACTCATGAAGAGGGGCATCTGCTTGAGGCGCTCCCAAGGATAGCCCTCGCGAGTGACGAAGGGACCTGACATCGGAGCCAGCGCACGCCAGTAGTCAGCATACTTGCCACCGATATACCAAGTACCACCACTGCCCATAGAGTGGCCAAAGAGGAACATGCGGTTGCGGTCAACGGGATAGTTCTTCAGCACGATTTCCAGTACGTTGATGACATCCTTTTCGCTGAGTTCCTGCTCACGCATCAGTTCCGGAGAGTTGCGATCAGCCAACATCTCTTGTATTTCCTTATCCTTGCCGAAACCTGCGGGCAAGCGTAAGCGGTTTCCGTAGGCACCATGAGCGCCAAGTGGCGAAACCAACAGGATGCCATACTCGTCAGCCAGGCGCACCATCAGCTTATCGTTTTGGTCAAGATAAGAACTCTCTGTGTTCCAACCACCATGAAGAAACATGGCCATCGGCAGTTTCTTCTTTCCGTCCCACGACTTGGGTACACAAACGCGGAAAGGCATCTCCTCACCCAGTTCCTCAAAGAAGTAGGCACACTTCTTGTCACGACCATCTTCCCAAGTCTGCAAGGTTTTCACCTCGGCTTTGCCGGCCACACGACGAGCTTGTTGCATCACGGATTTGGCATCAAGCGTCGTACCAAACATGATTGCATCCCGTTTCTTTTGCGCATCAGCAGTGGCAACGATGGCCAAAGCCATCATGAAAAATAAAATTCGTTTCATTTTCTTACTCTTTTGTTCAGTTAGCAAAGATACGACGTTTCTGTCAAACCGCCAAATGATTGAACAAAAAAGAATAAAAAGGAGAGCCGAACGACTCTCCTTTATGTTATTTATTAACTTACGTCTTGAACTATCTACGTCCAGGTGTTACCCTTTGTACACTACCTGCCGTACGGTTGGAAGATGCTCCTGCTGAAGGACGGCTCACGTTAGTCGGTGCAGATGGACGGCTCACGTTGGTCGGTGCAGATGGACGGCTCACGTTAGTCGGTGCTGAAGGACGGCTCACGTTGGTCGTTGCAGATGAACGAGTAGCTGGAGTTGCCGTGCGGTTAGCAGAACCTGGGAAGCTGGTTACAGTAGTGTTCGTAGAACGATTTACAGGAGTTGCTGAATTACGAGTGGCCGTATTCGTATTTGAGCGGTTGATCGTAGTGACAGCAGATGTACGACTGTTATTAACGTTGACGTTTGGCTGACTGATGACGTTGGTAGTTGTGTTACGATTGACATTTGTCACACCTGAACGAGAAATGTTAGTTGCATTGTTTGGTTGGCTGATGACAGTCGTTACGCCATTACGGTTTACGGTTGTAGGACCATTAGTCACTGTACCACGATTGTTCGGAGTTACACTCTCGAAGTGATATGGTTGGTTGTTGCCTGCTGGATTGGCTCCCTGACGGATGACCTCTCCCCGCAAGTCACCTGGACGGTTGTTAGGACCTACCACATTACCTGGACGTACATCGCCTGGACGTGCTCCGTTTGGCATTGGACCATCTGGCATTGGACCACCTGGCTGACCTGGACGCATACCTGGTACATCTACCCTACGCATTCCACCGAATATGGTACCACCGCGGTAGTCATCGAATCGACGTGGAGGAGCATAGAAGAAGTGATCCATGCGACGATCGTGCAGATAGATGCTGAAGCTCCAACGATGGTTGTTGAATGCGATTGGACGATAGAAGTAATCGTATGTCATCAGAAGAGCCCACTGGCGCTCTGTGAGAAGACGACGGAGTGCATAGTCACGTGCGTAGACGATTTCCATATAGTCATCGTAACGGTAACCAAGGGCTACTGCGTCGAGATAGTCGTTTACACCACAGATATAATCGTAGTTGATGTAATACAAATCGTCAATGAGAGCTGCACTGAGTCCTAAAGTATATGCCATGCGGTCAGTAAGGAAACGTGCATTGTTGCGCATTGCGTAAACACTCATTGGCTGTGCGCTTGCTGCTAATGAAGTCAACATGATCATCATTGCTGCGATGGTTGTCTTTAAAGTCTTCATAATCGTTTCTCCTTTCTTTATTTTTTATGGTTAAGGTCGCCGGTCGTTGTGACCTTTGAACCTGTTTGTTTCTTATTTCTTTTGTTTGACGCTGCAAAGGTACTGCACTTTTTTTATGTGGCAAAAGAAAAGTTCCTAAAGAAACGGGGAAAAGTCCTATCTAATGAAAATTGAAAAACTTATAAAGTTAAGAATTAAGAGTTATGAGTTAAGAATTAAGGACGTATATAGAACTTAGAAATCGAAGGAGAGTTGGCCGTCGCCCAGCTGATTGAAAGTCAAGCGATGATAGGGAGACAGACCGTGCTCGGCTATACCCTGACGGTGTTCTTTGGTAGGATAGCCAGCGTTGTGGTCCCATCCGTAGTAAGGGTATTGCTCGTGTAGCTCACGCATATAATCATCACGATAGGTCTTAGCAAGGATAGATGCAGCAGCAATCGAGAGGTATTTTCCGTCACCTTTCACAATAGTCGTATGGGGCAAGTCGTGATAGGGATAAAAGCGGTTGCCATCGATAATCAACGCCTCTGGACGAACCGACAGCTGGTCGATGGCCCGATGCATCGCTGTGATGCTAGCACGAAGGATGTTCATCTGGTCAATCTCCTGAGCTGTTGCAATCCCTACCGCCCAAGCAATCGCATCACGCTCAATCATCGCACGCAACTGATAACGCTGATGGGCTGTGAGTTGTTTTGAATCGTTCAACAACTCGTTATGGTAGTCCTTAGGGAGGATGACTGCTGCCGCATACACACTTCCTGCCAGACAACCACGACCTGCTTCGTCGCAACCTGCCTCAATAAGGTCTTTATAATAATAAGAAGATAACAATATAAAGTGTATAGTTTATAGTTTAAAGTGTATAGTTTATTGTCAGGAGTGACAGGAGTGGCAGGAGTTCAGGAGTTACAGACGATTGTTTGCTGATGTCTAAATATTCAACTATCAACTATCAACTGGCTTTAAACTTTGAACCTTGAACTTGAAACCTGAAACTTGAAACCTTCTTTATTTCTTCTTCACGATGGCATCCATTGGATTGCGCATACCTGTTCCGTTCAGGAAGTAAGCCTTTGCAGATCCGAACTTGAGATTGAAGTCGATACGGACAGGCAGATGGTTCTTGTCATCGGTGATGTAGAAACGTAGAAGTTCCTTCTCTTTCTTCGTTTCCTTGTCGTCCAAGAGTGAGAATACCAGACAACGATAGGTCTGCTTGTCGTTCGCCTTGAAATTTTCTTTTCCCTTGTAAATCAGCACCTGATTGCTGAGCCGCTTACCCGTCACCATCTTGTAATTGATTCGCTGGCCCTTCTTCATGTTGGTGTAATCCTTTGAACGTGACAACAGCAAGATATTAAGCATGTCGTTCACACAATCGTCGCTGGAAGATTGAGTATCGGTCCATACACCCTCATGACTACGGAATCGCTGCTTCATGAGCGTCTTCCCTCCTTCGTAGGAATACCACACCTCATCGACCGTGTAGCGTTTGCCCTCAAAAGCTCCCTTGCGGAAATAAAGGGGTTCGAGTTCGGGGGTGGTATAACTGATCAGGGTGTCGCGCATAGGGAATATCGATTCACACTTCTTGTTGCTCTTGAACAGGATATCAGTGCGCAAGGCTTGCTTCCCCTGATAAGAGGATGACTTCACGGTGAAATGTGTTGAGCCGACCTTCACCCAGATAAATTTCCAGTTGAAGTAGAGGTCGTAGTTCAACGACTCTCCAGGACTGAATGCTGTATTGGGATACTTACACTGTGCTGTCATCGAGATTGCCTGCATGAAGACAACGATGGCAAAAAGCGGATAGTATATGCTTCTGTATTTCATCTTTTGTATGTTATTGGTTATTTGTTATTCTTCTTGTTCTTCTCGCGCTCTGCATTGCGGTTCTTCGCCTGCTTCTCCTTATCTGGTTTCTGCTTGGTAATCGCAAGAGGCTTCTGACGGAATCGCGGAGTGGCCGTTGGGTTCCAGTCCTGACTCATATCCCACATGGCACGCAACTCGAGCGAACGTGGATAGTAATAGACATCCTCGGGTTGCAGCTGTTCGTCGTAGGCTCCTGTGTCCCATACACCATTCCCGTTGCGGTCGACAAACATGCGCAGATAGTATGTGCCTGGATTGACGTAGTAGAACTCGGCCTTATTGCCTTCAGCCTTCACAGTCTTCACCACCTTGTCATTGCTCAGCAACTGTATGACAGCACATGAATCTACTCCTCTCAGGTTGATGAACAGGGCACCATAGTCATCGAGTTTCTTTACTCGTATATTTCTCGATATGCTCTCATTGCGTTTCCCATAGATGCTCACAAACGCACCAGTGTCGATCTCAACCACATATTCATGACCAGGAGTCCACTCGGCATAAAGGCGATAGGCGTTATGAGGAGTAGGCAATTGACGGAACACGAACTCACATGGCTGTAGCACCGTATCGACCTTTTCGTAGAAACGGATTGCATCTTGATAGACGGTATCGATAGGGTCGGTGAAGGTGAAATCGAAATTCTTGTCGGGGTCGAGCGAAGCATTTGACATTTTGAAGTCGAGGAATTCCTCTGGCATCGGTGGAATCTCAGTATCTTCCTCATCGTCCTTCTTCTTGGACTTCTTCTTATCTTGCTCGTCGCCCTCCAACGTACCTTCGAGTTTTGCGCGTTTGCGCTCTTTCTTCTGTTCGCTCTTGTATTCCTTCGCCCATTTCTCGTATGCCTCCTGCTGTTGCTTGTCGGTCTTTGCTTTCGACACCACCGATACAAGCGAGAGCGTGTCACATTGTTCGTTCAGCTGCCCCAACGTGTCCGTTGCCATATAGGTCAAGGTGATTTCCAACGTGTCGAGGTTGTAGATAAGGGAATCACGTATCCAATACTTGATGGTGTCGTTCTCTTGGTTGCTCTCAATGACGAAAGCGTTGTCGGCATTGAAGTTCAACCCCTGTATGACTGGCAAGGTATCGGAACCGCTGGTAAAGAACAACGAGAACTCACGCAGATTGGGACGCTCTGTCTTCAGGAGATAGCGGTCGGTCAGTTTTTCGTTGAACGCTAACAACACGATATCATCAGGATAGAAGTGGGTATAACCGCGCATGATGATAGAGTCGTAGTGCAGACTATCGTGCCACACGGTATCGGGACGAAGGTCTGGTTTACAGCTTGGCGTGAATACCTGATTGTTGTATGCCAGCATCTCTGCCTTCTGAGTGAACGAATAGGTCTGATCCTGATCCTTTAGGGCATACGCCTGATAGCGTCCTCGCTTGAGACCTTTCACGATGAAATGGCCTCGACTATCGGTACGGGAAATACGTTCGAACGGCTTCGTCTTGAACACTGAATCAGGGAGTTGTGTGAGCGAATCGTCGAGAGCATACAAGCCTACTGAGATGCCTTTGATGGGTTCCAGGTTCTGTGCATCCAACACATAACCCGATACTTGCATCGTGTCGATTGACTCTCCAGTTGAGAAGGTAAAGGCATAGTCACCCATCGGGTTGCCTTCGTTATTGTCTTCGATGGCATCAGCAAAGTCGATTGTATAGGTGACTCCTTCGCGCAACGAATCCATCAGTTCAATGGTGATACGCTTGCCTGAGGCACTGATTTCGGGTTGCTCCATCTGAGGAGGAGATACAATCACCTTCTCGGCAGCATTCTCTACTTTGATATTCTCGTCGAACTCGAGGACAACCTTACGGGCATGAGCTCCTGTAGCTCCAAACTCGGGAGATGTACGGACAATCTGTGGTGGCGTTTCATCGTAAGGACCACCATCGGGGGTTCCCAAATTGGCACAAGAGACAATCAAGAAACAGAGCAAGGAGAAGCAGAGACCCCTCCTGACGTTTCGTTTTCTTATTTCCTTTTTATCTCCCATGCTTGATTAGACCTTAGACTTTAAACTCTCAACTGACTTTAAACTATAAACTATCAACTTTAAACTTTAACTATCAGAAGCGTTCATCTGCATCAGCTCCTCGATATACTCGCGGCTGTTGCTGAGTCGTGGAATCTTGTGCTGACCACCCAACTTACCTTTGCTTTTCAACCATTCGTCGAACAATCCGTCCTTGGCAATAACGATTTCCAAAGGCTGCAAGGTGATGTTCTTAAAACGCTTGGCCTCGTAGTCAGAGTTGATGGCCTGAAGCGAACGGTCGAGAATCGTGGCAAACTCATCGATGTTGGACGGACGTTTCGCGAACTCTATCAACCACTGATGACGGCACTTGGCATCGACATTCATAAAGATGGGTGCTGCCGTATAGTCCTTCACCAATGCACCGGTAGCGATACAAGCCTGTTCCAGACCTTTTTCAGCATTGTCAACAATCAGTTCCTCACCAAAGGCGTTGATGAAATGCTTGGTACGTCCTGTGATGATAAACTTATAAGGGTCGGTCTGCGTGAACTTCACCGTATCGCCAATGAGGTAGCGCCACAAGCCGCAAGAGGTACTGATGACCATCGCATAGTTCACATCTGGTTCTACTTTCCACAACGGCAAAACCGTAGGATTCTCCTGTCCGAACTCGCTCATCGGAATGAATTCGTAGAACACACCGTAGTCAATCATCAACTGCATGGCAGGATCGTTGAGGTCGGTCTGAATACCGAAGAAACCCTCGCTGGCATTATACGTCTCCATATAGTGCATGCCCGACAAGGTGATGATGTTCTTATATTGTTCACGATAAGGGGTAAATGCCACACCTCCATGAAAGAACACTTCGAGGTTTGGCCATATCTCATCAAGGCGGTCTGTGTTCATGATTTCCATCATGCGTTTCAGGACGGAGAGCATCCACGAAGGAACTCCACTGATGTTGGTCACGTTCCGATTCTTCGCATAATGGGCAATCTTATCGCGCTTCTCTTCGAAATCGCTCAGTAACGCTATCTCTTTGGGAGGAATGCGTGTGAGGTTAACCAACGACGGTACGTTCTCAATCAAGATGGCACTGAGGTCACCAACCAAACTGTTTGGCGTATTGAGGTTTGGCGAATGGCTACCTCCAAGAATCAGGCTCTTACCTGCGAACAACCGGCTCTTCGGATTGATTTTCAGATAGCTGGCCACGCAATCGGTACCACCCAGATAGTGTACATTCTTCAGTCCTTCCTTACTTACAGGAATGAACTTACTCTTATCGTTTGTCGTTCCTGAAGACTTGGCGAACCAATTGACCCGACCTTTCCACAATACATTCCTTTGCCCTTCTCGCATTCGCTGAATATAACCTTTCAACTCTTCGTAGGTGTTGATACCTACGTGGGAAGCATAGTCTTCATACGTGTTTATATCGGAATACCCATGCTCGACACCCCATTCTGTCTTCGCTGCAGAATGCAGCAAATAGCGTAAGACCTGCATCTGCAGTTCCTCCGCATGACCCACATAATTAGCTATTGCCTTTGCTCGACGAGCAAAATACAGTTTATTAATGATTGGAGTTAGGTTCATTGTGTTGATTGTACTCGTTATTCTTCTGGTATCACTTTGGGTTTCTTAGCAGCGCTGGAGCGTCTTCGAGGCTTACGTGGTGCAGCCTCCTCTGCGACAGGTACTGCTTCCTCGACTACCGCTTGAGCTTTTTTCACGGACTTGCTTTCCTTAGCAGGTTTGCCCTCCTTAGCAGGCTTATCCTCCTTTACTGGCTGAGGTTCCTTTGCAGCCTTCGCTTCCTTTGCCTGTTTGGGCTCCTTAGCGGGTTTTGGTTCATTTACAGGCTTCTCCTTCACATCGCTCGCTTCCTTCACCTTACGCTTCGGTTTTTTCGCCTCTGCTTTCACTTCAGGCTGCGGAGACTGTTGAGGTTGCTGCTGTGAAGGTTGTTTGGGCTGAGGTTCTTTTGCTGGTTTAGGCTCCTTTACTGGCTGAGATTCTTTCGCTGGTTTAGACTCCTTTACTGGCTGAGGTTCCTTCACTGGTCTCTGTTGTTGCTCCTGAGGCTTTACCTCATTCTTTGCGTTCACTCGTTGGTTGCGCTTGTCAATAAGACCATTCACAAACTTCACATCGCTCTGCACTTTCCTGTATGCTTGTAGCGATGCGGACTGATGGCTTTCTTTCTTAGAATAGCCTGCGCCTTTTCCGCAAACCACACCTTCGATTCGCACCTCAGCGAAGAATTTCGGAGCGTTGCCCGCTTCCATCTTCTCGTCTGTAACGACAAAGTCGAACAGACACTGATAATGCTGACACCATTCGATAATCTTACTCTTGTAGTTCTCCTCTTTGGTTGACATCCTGTCGATATCAATAAAATTCTGAAGGATACGTTCCTTCATGAAAAACATACAGTAGTCATACCCCCTATCCAAATAGATAGCACCCATAAATGCTTCGAACGCATTTCCATTCATATAATTATTATGAGCAGCAACCATACGTTCAGAGTGTATGACAAGTTTGTCGAGTCCGATTTTTACCGCCAAGTCATTGAGGGTCTCGCGCTTCACTATCTTACTGCGCAGGGTGGTGAGGAATCCCTCCTGCTCTTTCCTGTAGCGGTCGTAAACGATATCAGCTACGACAGCTCCCAGGATGGCATCACCCAGAAACTCAAGACGCTCATTGTTGACGTGCCTCATCTTCCGGTTCGTCGATGTGGTAGAACGGTGCATCAAAGCCACTCGATAGAGCGACAGGTCATGAGGATAGAACCCCATGATGTTATACAATCGTAAGTAAGGCTCCTTATCCTTACGGAGCAAGAGCCTTACACGATCAATTGTATTCTCGATGGTGAGATTCACAATCAGTTATACTTTTTGAAAACTACACACGCATTATGTCCACCGAAGCCGAAAGTATTGCTAATACCAACATTAACAGTACGCTTCTGGGCCTTGTTGAATGTGAAGTTCAGGTTATAATCGATTTCCTCATCATTGTCGCCTTCAGTATGGTTGATAGTTGGAGGCACAATGTCGTTTTGTACAGCGAGGATAGTTGCCATGGCCTCAATTCCACCAGCAGCACCAAGCAGGTGACCCGTCATAGACTTCGTTGAGCTGATGTTGAGTTTGTATGCAGCCTCACCAAATACTTCCTTGATGGCTTTTGCCTCAGAGATGTCACCTACATGGGTTGATGTTCCGTGAACATTGATGTAGTCAACTTCCTCAGGTTTGAGAGCAGCATCTTTCAATGCACGTTCCATCACGAGCTTAGCACCGAATCCTTCTGGATGAGATGCTGTGATGTGGTGAGCGTCAGCTGACATACCTGCACCTACCATCTCGGCATAGATCTTAGCACCACGAGCCTTAGCGTGCTCCAGTTCCTCAAGTACCAGGATAGCAGAACCTTCACCTGTTACGAATCCATCACGGCTTGCGCTGAATGGACGACTTGCTCCCTGAGGATCGTCATTACGGGTTGAGAGGGCATGCAGGGCATTGAAACCACCGATACCTGATGGACATATAGCAGCTTCTGCACCTCCTGAGAGAATCATGTTTGCCTTACCCAGACGAAGGAGGTTGAATGCGTCAGCAAGTGCGTTAGAAGATGAAGCACAAGCAGATGCTGTCACGTAGTTAGGACCGTGGAAACCATACTGGATAGACACCAATCCTGCTGCCATGTCGGCAATCATCTTAGGGATGAAGAAAGGGTTGTATTTAGGGCCTTGAGTTGGACCATTGATAGCATAGTTTGATACTTCCTCTTCGAAAGAATGAATACCACCGATACCAACACCAAGAATTACACCAATCTCGTCTTTGTCTTCGTTCTCAAGATCGATACCTGCATCCTCTACGGCCTGCTTTGCTGCTGCAAGTGCAAACATAGAGTAACGGTCCATCTTGCGAGCCTCCTTACGGTCAATACCATAAGCTGCAGGATCAAAGTTCTTCACTTCACATGCAAACTGAGTCTTGAAAGCAGAAGCATCGAACTGAGTGATTGGTCCACATCCGCTTACACCATTCTTCATGTTTTCCCAAGTCTCAGCAGCAGTATTTCCAAGTGGAGAGACAGCACCGATTCCTGTTACGACAACTCTTTTTAATTCCATATCTAAAAAATTAAAACCATTTACTTACTCCACACCTTATTAATATAATAATAGCGATGGAGGTCCGTAAATGGTTATTGTTGCTCAAAAAAATTATTTTGCGTTTTCTTCGATGTACTTGATAGCGTCACCTACTGTTGAAATCTTTTCAGCCTGGTCATCTGGAATGCTGATACCGAAAGCCTTCTCAAATTCCATGATAAGTTCTACTGTGTCGAGAGAGTCTGCACCGAGGTCGTTAGTGAAACTTGCTTCTGGCTTAACTTCTGCTTCGTCTACGCCAAGCTTATCAACGATGATAGCTTTTACTCTTGATTCAATTTCAGACATAATCTTAAATGTTTTAATTGTTAATTAATTATTTTGTTGAACGATTTTCTAAATCCGGTGCAAAGGTACGAAAAAAATATAGAATGTATAATGTATAATGTACAATAAATTCCGAATTTGCGCACACGACTATTTTCTATGTGCAAAAACCGCTCTAAATTTCTGCACTTTGCGTTGTCCGATATGCATTTTTTTTACGAATCATTGGTAAATTAATTTGGTAAATAAAAAAATAATAAAAATACTTCTTCGTGGTTCAGATGCTATTCGCATCTTCTTGTCTAACCCTCATAGTCTGTGATTTCAAGCGAGCTTGACTCACATCCTATGATGCTTATCCAAAGCTTTCAGCAGAGAACCACTCGAAGAAAAAATATTAAAAAATGATACGTTCTCTTCTAATGTCTAAAGTCTTTATCTGAGAACACCCACTTTTTATTATTTTTGCCTTGAAAATGACATACCTTGTAAGGAAGCAGAGAGCGCTCGAAGTGGACATGGGAAGTTCACTTACCGATGAACACATCGGGCGAGTTCTGCAAAGCGACCAAAGGTTGCTTGTCATCTGAAAGGTATTTTTAATATTTTTTTCTCTTTTAGAGCTTTTTTATTATATTTGCTTATAACTATACACTTTAATCACTGTTCGTTCTTGTTCATACGCTTTCTCTCCAGATGATCCAGAATAATCTTGCGGATACGCATACTCTTTGGAGTGACCTCTACGTATTCATCCTCTTTGATATACTCAAGCGCTTCTTCCAGTGAGAGTTGAATAGGTGGAATGATACGTGCCTTCTCATCAGTACCCGAGGCGCGCACATTGGTCAACTGTTTCGCTTTCGTCACATTCACCACCAAATCGTTCTCGTGCACATGCTCACCCACTACCTGACCTGCATACACAGTATCCTGCGGATAGATGAAGAACTTACCACGATCCTGCAGGTGGTCGATAGCGTATGCGAAAGCTGTACCGCTCTCAAGTGCAATCATACTGCCGTTCACCCTACGGACCATCTCGCCCTTAAATGGCTGATACTCCTTGAACCGATGAGCCATAATGGCTTCTCCCTGACTGGCTGTCAACACATTCGTGCGCAGTCCGATGATACCTCTCGAAGGAATTTCGAACTCGATGTTCACTCTATCATCCTGTGCCTCCATCGACAGCATATCACCTTTTCGACGAGTTACCATATCAATCATCTTGCTTGAGAACTCCTGAGGCACGTTGATGGTCAGTTCCTCTACAGGCTCACACTTCACACCATTGATTTCCTTATAAATCACCTGTGGCTGACCCACCTGCAACTCATAGCCCTCACGACGCATGGTCTCAATCAGCACTGAGAGGTGCAGCACACCACGTCCGCTCACAATCCATTGATCCATACTTCCTTCTTTCTGCTCAACACGTAGCGCGAGGTTCTTCTCCAGTTCACGCTGCAGACGGTCGTGAATATGACGGCTCGTACAGAACTTACCTTCCTTTCCAAAGAGCGGGGAGTTGTTGATGGTGAAGAGCATGCTCATCGTAGGTTCATCAATCGAGATGGTAGGAAGAGCTTCTGGAGTTTCGAAGTCACAGATTGTATCGCCAATCTCGAAGTTCGACAGACCAATCACAGCACAGATATCGCCACTCTCGACGGCATCCGTAGCCCTGTGTCCCATACCCTCGAACGTGTGCAGTTCCTTGATCTTCGTCTTCTCCATCGAACCGTCACGATGACAGATGGTGATGTTCTGTCCTGAACGCAACGTACCACGATGTACACGTCCCACTGCGATTCGACCCGTATAGGTAGAGTAGTCGAGCGATGTAATCAACATCTGAGGAGTTCCTTCCAATCGCTCAGGAGCAGGTATCGTGTTCAGGATTGTATCCATCAAGTATGTGATGTCGTTCGTAGGGGTCTTCCAGTCTTCACCCATCCAACCCTGCTTAGCCGACCCATAAACCACAGGGAAGTCCAACTGGTCCTCTGTAGCATTCAGCGAGCACATCAGGTCGAACACCATCTCATACACCTCTTCAGGTCTACAGTTCGGTTTGTCCACCTTGTTCACCACCACTACAGGCTTCAGTCCAATCTCCAAGGCCTTCTGTAACACGAATCGAGTCTGAGGCATCGGACCCTCGAAAGCATCGACCAGCAGGATACAGCCATCTGCCATGTTCAACACACGCTCCACTTCACCACCGAAGTCGCTGTGTCCTGGAGTGTCAATCACATTAATCTTCGTATTCTTATATACGATCGAAACGTTCTTCGACAGAATCGTTATTCCACGTTCACGTTCCAACTCGTTGTTATCCAGAATCAATTCACCAGTCTGCTGATTCTCTCTGAACAGATTACCAGCCAACAACATCTTATCCACCAACGTAGTCTTACCGTGGTCAACGTGTGCAATAATTGCAATATTTCGAATGTCTTGCATAATGTTTTTCAACTTTCAATTTTCAATTTTTCACTCGTTAAGCCGTAATCAAATAGTTTTTTTATCTTTTTGCTTCGGCGATGTTGACATCCGTATGGATGGATGATGCGAATGTAGGCTTTTTCTGGGAGCCTGCTCACAAGGGAAAGCATGCAGACACAACATCTAAGACGTAAGTCTCAACATCGAAGAAGTATTCTTGATATTTTTTTCCTAAGGCTTTTTTATCTTATACAATATTTTCTATTTTCGGGGTGCAAAGGTACAAAAAAAATATAAAATGTAGAATGTATAATGTATAATAAATTCATTTTTTCCTAACTCCTAACTCCTAACTCCTAACTTTTTCTTACCTTTGCAAACAAAATTGTGCATACTTAAGCAGTAAATGAGTAAATTGTTCAATTGAAAATAAATTGTAAATGGTAAATGGTCAAATTGTAAATGAGATAATTTCAAGCGTACAGAACCCGCGCATCAAGCAACTGCTCACTTTGCAGCAAAAATCATCCGAGCGAAGGAAGTTAGGGTTGTTTGTTGTCGAAGGACAACGCGAACTCCAGCACTGCATCGATGCCGGCCTCCAGATCGACACCATCTTCTATTGCCCCGACATGGCCCCCAACTTTCAACTTTCAACTGACGCCAGTCTCCCCCTACGTCTACTCCAAAATCGCCTATCGCGGTTCCACAGAAGGCATCATCGCTATAGTGAAAACACCCAATCGAACCCTCTCTTCCCTCCCCCTAAAGGGGGCCGGGGGGTCTATATTTGTCGTCCTCGAGCGTGTCGAGAAACCAGGCAACTTAGGAGCTATCCTCCGAAGTGCAGATGCAGCAGGCGTGTCAGCCGTCATCGTCTGCGACCCACTCACCGACCTCTACAATCCCAACCTCATCCGCAGTTCCATCGGAGCCATCTTCACCGTACCCACCGTAGCTTGCACCAGCGAAGAATGCATCGCATGGCTCAAGCAAAACCACATACAGATACTCACCGCTCAGCTTCAGGATTCAAGCCTCTACTACGACACAGATATGCGTCGTCCAACTGCTATCGTGATGGGTACCGAATCCACAGGCCTCACCCCCATCTGGCGAGAAGCTGCCGATGCCCACATCCGCATCCCCATGCTGGGACGTCTCGACTCCCTCAACGTATCCGTCAGCGCAGCCATCCTCATGTACGAAGCTGTGCGACAAAGAGGAGGGGAGATAGTTGACCGTTGATAATTGTCAACTCGCTAAGCTGACCTTGAACTTGGAACCATAAGTGCTCTCTCCTGTCCCTATGATCCCTCACGGGTATATCATTTATCTGTTACTGAGGAGATTGAATTCAGAATCTCTAGCATTTCCGCTGGTGTAACCACAATCGGGGTTTTAGGGAAATGTTTGATGTTGCCCGTCACCAGGAAAGCGTCCTTCTTCGAGAGTGCTACCTCGTAAAAAACAACATCCTTGGGGTCTGGGAAAAAATCGTTACTCAAAACACGCTCCCCTCGCACTCCGTTCATCAGAATCTTGTCAATTGACCTAACAATCAACGATTCAGGAATGTTGAACTTCTTGCGACGTAACACTTCCGCATATTCTTCAACAATCTCGTCATTATAGATTGGTGTCAGCTTCCCTTGGAGGACAGCTTCCCATACTTTCGACGTTGCTGCGTTCAGATTTTTGCTGATATGGGCAGAGACAATGACATTGGTGTCTATGACTGCATAGATCATTTCGAAGCAGATTTTTTGTTCGACATCTCTTTGCGTGCCAGCCTTATTTCTTCATTAATCTCATCCAAAGTGAGCTCAGGGCTATTGCTGGTGGCCATTGCTGCACGAAACTCACGAAAAGCCTTCAGCGTATCGTCCTCAGACTCGTTTGAATAGACACCTACTCTGAACGGAATGCTACGTGTTCGCACCACTGCGTTTGCAAAGATGTTGATAGCGGTATTGACGCTCATTCCAATCTCATTGCAAAGTTCATTAAATTGCTGCTTTAGCTGTGAGTCCATCCTCACTGTCATTGATACCTGTGCCATAATTGTAAGATTTTGTCGCAAAGATACACATTTTATTTCATTCTGACATCATTTTGACGTAACTTTTTCAACAAAACTTCGTTTTTCTTTCATTTAACACATAAAAAGAGCTTAGACGAGTTGACAATTGAACTTTGAACTATAAACTATAAACTTTATATAGCCTGTCACTTGGCAGAGTCATAGGTCAGTCATTTTAGTCCAAAACTTTTCCGCTCCACAATTTTTGAAGGAATTGTGTTATTGGCCACACCTCAATTCCATTAAGCATTCTTGGCCTTTCCTCCATTGACAACAAAATCAGCTTTGTTTCGGGATGCTCCTCGCTGAAGGCTTTCAGGCCCTTTGTGTCACTCGAAACAACATGATCAGCCGATTTCACCTCAATTGCTACATCCACCTTATTTGTCAGAGCATCGCAGACCAAAACATCAACTTCATATTTGTTGTCAAGTGTACGCCAATAGTTCATTATCTTATCCGCGCCAAAAGTATATGAAACGAATGCTCTCAACTCCTGTACTACAAAATGCTCTAAAGCATGGCCATAAATATCAGTACCAGGTTGTAGTGTCTTGCGATGCAAAAGATGGTTGGGAATTGCCACATCAAAATAATAGAATTTTGGTGATTGTATCAATTTTCGCTTAATCACCTTAGTATATGCTGGTAAATAGAATCCAAGCAGGGTCTCTTCGAGTATGGAGAAATATTCTTTCACCGTCTTGGCAGAAACGCCGCAGTCCTGTGCTATATTGGTATAATTAACAATCTCAGTATTACTCAACGCTGCCACCTGTAAAAAACGAGTAAATGCATCTAACTGACGAACAATAGCCTCTTCAACAATTTCCTGCTGCAAATAATCACCAATATATGATTGGATACGCTTCGAGGGATCAGCTACCAAATAATGGCGAGGCAGCAGACCATTGTTTAATGCGCGATGAAGGTCAAAGTCAGGTATTTCTGCACTTACTAATGGGAACAACGTAAACCTTAATGCTCTCCCACCCAATAGATTTGCGCCACTACGGCGAAGTTTACGAGCACTCGAGCCACTAAG
>JAFZYE010000050.1 GCA_017616445.1 Bacteroidaceae bacterium | reverse complement strand
ATAAATTTGCAGAAGGTGGAGGAACTGGTAATCCTGTGTTTATCTGACGAGATACTTCTTGCCGTTCCTGATGTAAATACCGTGCCGGAGACCCCCTCCTTCTCCCCCTCTATGGGGAGTGGATTGATTGCTTCTTCAAGACTCTCGATGGGATGGGAAATTATCTCCCCTTGGGGGAGAAACGAGAGAGGTTTGAATAGCGGCAACACTAACGAAAGCACCACGATGCTGAGCAACAGTACACGATTGAACGCATGAAAGGTATCGCGTCGCATCAACAACGTGTAGGGCAAGTAGAGCAGTGCTAAGCACAAAGCCGACTTGATGGCATATATGGTGAAGGCTCCCATGACTTTAGAAGGATTGAAAAATTGAAGGATTGAAACTCAGACTTTAGACGTCAGGGGTGATGTAGTTGACAACGAAAGAGCGAGGTTGGCTATCTCTTCCAACTCCTCCTTGCTCAGTTGCTCCTCTTGTAGGAAGAAACTGACGAACGAAGACACGCTGCCACCAAAGAACTTGGCCTTCACATCGCTTACGGATTGTGAGATATACTCTGCTTTCGAAATCTGAGGGAAATACAAATGTTGCTTCCCGTTACCTTTCTTGTGACCCACAAAACCCTTCATCGCCAACAAGCGGATGACAGTAGAAATGGTTGTATAGGCAGGTTGTGGTTCTGGATAGTTCCCTACTACCTCATGCACATCAAGAGCTTTGCCGCTCTTCCATAGGATTTCCATTACCTCGAGTTCTGCCCTCGTCAGCGTTAATGCGTTTTCTTTCTTCATATCGTTTCTATTCTTTGCTTCCGTTGGCAAAGTTAGGTTGGATTTGAATACGAGCCAAACATTTTGAAAACTTTTTTCTGCGAAACCGTATAAATTAACATCTATTAATAGTTATACAAGAGAAGGCATGAGGGTTGAAAAGCAAACAACGTGCAAAATTAAGATAAAATTGAAGGGGTAAAGGTCCGAGAAAAATGGCAGTTGACAATTAGCTTACAGCTTTACTTCAACGCTTTCATCAGTCCTTCCTTCAGGGGTTCAACGCCTCCAAAGCCGACACACTTATAAACAAGTTCGCCCTTGGGGTTATAGATGGCGTAAGTGGGGATAGATCCTCCTGACTCGTAGAGGTCGCTCAATGCCTCGAATTGCTCTGGCGAGAGATAGTAGTGTTCGCCTGAGATGCCACGAACCATTTCTTTCCAATCGTCGAACGGAGAGGTGGAATAGGTGAGATTGAGATAGACAATGTCCTTATCCTTCAATTCCTGCTTCACGGGTTCCATTGCCTTCTGTCCTTGGATGCATGGTACGCACCAGGTTGCCCACATATCAATCATGACAGTCTTGCCTTTGTAGTGGTCGAGGAGGAACTGAAGCGTGTTTTCTGGTGCTACTTCCGCCAATTCCAAATAGTGGACATTTGCAGCCAAGCCTTCTTTCTGCTGGCTGATTTGGGCTGTGAGTTCCTGCCGCTTCTGGTCGTAGAGACGTGAGAGGTTAGGGTCATCAATCAAGGGTTTGGGATTGATAATGCCGCTGTTCAGTTCTGACATCGCATTGACGAAGCGAAGCAAATCGGGATCTGCACCCTTCACGTCGGAGCCAGCAAAGAGTTTCATCACGTCTCTGAGGTCATAGTCAATCGGCAGTCTATTCGTAAAGAAGCATCTGGGACGTGTGCGGAAGATGTAATCGCGGAACTCTTGGGTGTTGAAGAGCGAAGGGCAATCATCGGAATACAAACTGAAGAGCCGCAGTTCCCAATCCAGATAGTGATTTTTCACGACATCGGAGAAATCCTTAATGCCTGCTGTTGCTTTATCGAAAGCGGGTATCAGGGAGTCGTGGAGGGCGATGAGTTCGTCGACGGTCTTAAACTGCTCGATGGATTCGGTAGGGTAATCCGGCAAGGTGTGATCATCTTTATTGAAGATGTATTTCCTAATAAACGCTTCTTGCTCCTTGTCGAACTTGGCCATATATCCCTTGTAGCCTATCACCTTGGTGTTGGGGTATTTGTCATCACGTAACATATCGAGCAGGATGGTAACTTCCTTTCCTGGAGCAACTTGAGGAATGACACCAGAAACACCCTCAGCGGATGGGATGTCGAACTGCAAATGGGTGGGATAATATACCTTGCAAATGAAATCGGCACAACCTTCGTCGTCCAGATTGAAATGTGATTCGTTGTGATCGTTAGGATTAGTGATGTCGAAATAATTCGCGTCAATCCTTACATCCATCCCTTTCTTGTAGTTCAGCGCCTTGAAATGAACGACAGCAGGCTCCTCGCTGAATACTTTCTCAGGCCACACATCGTCTTCAGGATAGTCGGCACGGAAGTCGGCAGGCACAGGTGCCTCAGGCATCTTGTAGTCGTCAGGATGGATGTAGAAGAAGGTGAAATCGCCTTTCCGTGTGCTTTCCAACATATCGAACACCTTTGTGTTTTGAGGTATCGGCTTAAAGTGAAGCACAAACTCCTTCCTCATAGTTTTGGGTGAGGTGTATGTATGCACACCCAACTGAATGCTGTCGCTTCCAGTAATAGCATAACGTTTTCCCTCCACTTCTAAATAGCTTTGAGGCGAGAAACCAAACCAAGCTTCTGACGGATACGTAATTTGCATATACAGCGAAGTTCTGTCCTCCCCAAGTTCCACCTTCTGGATATCAATGTAATTATATTGAGAATAACCAATAACAGGTTTCTCCCATACGACTGGTTTCTGGGCATAGATGCCCACGAATGCCATCAAGGCAAAGACTGAGGTTAAAAAGAATTGTTTCATGACATCATTAGGTTTTGTTTTGCAAAAATAGCAAAACCCAAGCGAATCACAAAATAAATTAGGTTTTATTATGTTTTTCTAAGTGATATTAGCATTCAAGCGAGACTAACCAGAGGAGAGGCGATGGACGTGACAAAGGAGGAGGTGGCCTTCGCTGTCGCGTAGGTGCATGCCGTTACCTTGGCAATAGCGGAAGAGGGTGCAATCGTGGCATTCGCCTGTCCGCATCCAATCGTGGTTGCGGTAGGGTTGGAAACGGTGTTCCCACACGTCCATGAAGTCGTCGCGGTAGATATTGCCTTGGTGATAGTCGCTACGGATGCTGGTGCAGGCAGAGATGGAGCCGTCGACCAAGACGGAACCAATGGTGATGCCTGCCTGACAGGTGTAGAGGTGGTCGCGCACTTCGCCCTCGTAATTACCCAGGAATCCTTCACAACCGTATTCAAGATGGATTTGTTTTTCCTTGCGGGTGGTACGGATGAACTCGAAGACGGAGCGGAACTCTTCGTCGGACAGCCGTAACTCGGGGTCGGTAGCCGCACGACCGACAGGGAAGACGGTGAAGATGCGCCAGCGGGGCACACCCTTGCTGAGGAGGTACTGACGGATTTCGGGTAGTTTGGAATAGTTTCGTCGGGTGACACAAGTGACAACATCGGACATCAACTGTGGCATCTTCGCCAACATACTCAGCACGTAATCTACCTTCTGGAAGCTATGAGGATTGCCACGCATCCAGTTGTGGTCGTCCTCCAATCCATCAAGACTGATGGTGAGCGACCCCATCCCAGCTTTCAGGAGATTGACAAAACGGTCGCGTGTGAGGAATAGGCCGTTGGTGACCATTCCCCACGGAAATCCCTTTGCATGGATGGCGGCACAACAAGCCTCGAGGTCGTCGCGCATGAGAGGTTCGCCTCCAGAGATAATCACAAAGACCTGATGGGGGTCGGTCTTGGCTGCGATGCTGTCGAGCACACGCAGGAAGTCCTCCTTCGGCATATCGAGTTGCTCCGACTTTTGGGTGCAGTCGCTTCCACAATGGCGGCAACGCAGGTTGCAGCGGAGTGTACACTCCCAAAACAACTGTTGCAGGGGGTGTTCCTGCAACATGTTCTGTTCACGATGGCGCCATAATTCAAGCGCAACCTTCTTTCGTAAAGACAAAGGAAGAGGCTTCACAATGTTAGAAGTTAGGAGTTAGGAGTTAGACCTTAGACTATCACTCAGGGTTCTGGATATCAGCCTCGTAGAGCGTATCAGCGCTGTTTTCGTCAAGGCTGTCGAGTGCCAAGGAATCGACGTCCTCGTAATCAACCGACCCGTACTGTGGTGCAGGGCCATAACAAGCCATAAACAAGAAAGAAGCCGATCCGATGCCAAGGAATGTCAGCACCTGCAGGATGGTTTTGTTAACCAATCGATTACATTTCTTTGCCATAAATTATTGGTTTATTGGGTAATTGTTTAATAGTTTACGAGGGCAAAGGTACGAAAAAGTTAAGAATTAAGAGTTAAGAGTTAAGAAAAAGTTAAGAATTAAGAGTTAAGAGTTAAGAAAAAATGAAAAATTGAAGTTAGACCTTAGACTTTAGGAGTTAGGAGTTAGGAGTTAGGAGTTAGGAGTTAGGAGTTAGAAGTTAGAAGTTAGGGCATCAATGCTCCGCATCATAATCGACGACGCGTTCAACCAGGCGTTTTGGGGTGCGATACTTGCTACTGAGCAAATCTCTTTGAGGAATATAGTAATCGCCACTGATACCTCCGAGATGGAACAGCACCTGGCATACATTATCTATCATGAAGGGACGATCGAGCGCCTGAGTGATTGTATCGGTAATTCCTGGATGCAGCTGCTGATAGACAGGAGAGCACCATAAAAGGAACGGAATGTCGTATTGGTATTTCAACAGGTTCCTGTTAAAGGCGGTTTCCCTGCGACGCCCTTCAGAGTCACGATAATCGTAGATTTCCTCTCCATGATCGGAAAGATAGAGCATGACTGCGTTCTTGCTACGATAATGGTCCATGATATGCTTGATGACATAATCGTTATAATAGGTAGCATTGTCGTAATTCGCTATTTTCGTCTTACGGTGAGCATCCAAATAGGAGTCATTTCGCTTGATGCTGTCGGCAGTGAACTGCATAAACTCTTTCCGTGCTGGATAACGGCAATCGGCATCGCTGTGCTGACCCAAAAGGTGGAAGAGAACTAACTGGTTCCCTGCGGTTTCAGGATTCCTGGCAAAAAACGAATGTACCAGCTCATCATCGTATTCATAAGAGACATCATTGACCGCTGCATATAACCGGTTCATGTTTTCGTTGTATAAAAAGGTATTCAACGCAAAGGAGAAACTCATCTGTGCATTCCAGTCTTTCTGATTGTCCCAAAACATCACTTTGTAGCCTGCATCTGCAAATAAAGCAGGAAAATAGGCAGAACCAAACCAGGACTCACCCTCTGAGATGCTATTACAACAGAGCATGTTTTTCATTGTATTGCTGGTCGAATTGAAAGGGCTGATTACGTCACGGAACGCAAACAGATTACCATCCTCAATCTCCTGACACATGTTGGGCGTGGTTTGTAAAGCATAACCATAAAGGGCTGCATGGCTCTTGATATATGACTCGCCTATCACGAGAACGACCGTCAGAGAATCTTCCCGACAACTGACTGCGTTCTTGTTGTGGTTAACACCTTCAATGGCGCTCTTCATTTCCTTATCGGCCAGATAAACACCCCGAAGCGCATACATCGTATTGCTGAAAGGGTCTAAAGGATAGAAAGTATCGTACATCTCCCAATCGGAAAGTTCATCGGTATCGTTACACTGGAACAATCGGACATACGTGCCCGATGCATACAGGCCACATACGAACAACACCGAAAAGACGCTAACCATCAGGTAAGAAAGCAACCGCTTGCGCTCTATCAGGCTATTGAGCTTCTGATAAATGCGCGGATAATAGAACTTCTCGAGAATCGCTGTAATAACAATAACGAGTAATACGACCGAATAAACTACCCAATTGCCCCCTACTCCCATAAAGGTATTGATGAATTCTGCACTCTCTTTGGTGTTCGTCTCTGCAATCAGCACCAGCACAAAAGGTGAAATAAACAATCCGAATGCCTTGCTCAAGAAGAAATCGACAGCAAACAACCCGATTACAATCGAATATGCTACGACCTTCACCCATTTTTTCTTTAGCGCCACTAATAGCCACGAAAAGAGATAGCCGCAGAGCATGATGAGCGTTGCACGGAAAAACAAATCCCAATAGGTGAATCCAGCATCCTGATACTCTGGCAACAGGAGTTTACAGCGAAACAATCTGATCACATAGTTTGCCATGAGGACAAAATACATCAAGAAAAAAGGTAATTCCTTGATAATAGGATACAAGACCGTTGAGATGATTCTCCGTTTCATCGATATATGATTGTAAGTCGTTATTGTCGGAACAAATACTGCCCTTTGTTCTTCGTGAACAGCCCCCACTCGATGGCACGGGTAGGACACTGGTGATAGCAGCGCATGCATTGGACACAGGTGCTACCCCACTCTGGCAGATTGTGGTCATTCAGACGAATGTTCTGATACGGACATGCCTGGACACAACTGCCACATCCGACACACGCCCCATTGGTCTTGAAGTACTTGGCATTGATAAGAAAACGATTGAAGAACGGACGTACAATGCGGCTTTTGACCCACACGAAACCTCCAGGAATGGTGTCGAATCCACCACGGCCGTCAATCACATCGTCGATAATCTGATTCATGCGGCTGACAGCGTTGGTGAGTTTCATCTGCTCTTTCTCCTTCGGGTCGACATCGAAGCCAGGAAGACAGACATACGACTCGGGCATCTGTACGGCATACCCCAACGTACAAGTCCATCCCTTCTTTGCCACATCGGCACAGAAGATTTCAGCCGTCATGCCTGTATCATCACCACACGTTGCGACAAAGTAGAGATAATCGACATTCTCAATCTGCACCTGCTCGATGAAACGCTCCAGAAACGGAGGAACACCCCATGCATAACAAGGAAAGACAAAACCAAGACGTTCGCCTTCTTTCAATTTGTAATGCATATCCCCACCTATTTCGTCAGGGATAAAAAGGAGTCTGTCGTTCAGTTCCTGTGCCAGAAACTGAGCAACCCATCGAGTGTTACCTGTGCCAGAGAAATAGAAAATCATAGACTTTAGTCCTTAGACTTTGAACTTGGAACCTTGAACTTGGAACTCACTCCTTAGAGCCACTGACGTTTGCGGAAGTACCACCATCCGATGACTGTGATGATGACAGAGATGATGATGGCCACAAGGAATCCCCAGTTGCTCTGCTCCATACCATTCACGAGGTTCATACCGAACAAACTTGCCACCAAGGTAGGCAACATGATGATCATGTTGAGACTCGTGAGCAGACGCATCACACGGTTCATGTTGTTGTTGATGAGGTTGGCATAAGTATCCATCGTGGAATCAAGGATGTTGGCATAGATAGCTGTCATCTCACGTGCCTGCTGCATCTCGATATTGACATCCTCAATCAGTTCGGCATCAAGGTCGTCGACCGGCAGACGGAACTTCAGCTTACTCAACAGCGTCTCGTTGCCACGGATTGACGTAGCAAAGTAAGTCAAGCTATCTTGTAGTCGTGACAGACTGGTCAGATCCTTGTTGTCGATATTGTGGTCGAGATTACGCTTCGCTTTCTCAATCAGGCCATTCACCTGTTTCAGGTATTTCAGATACCAAACGCTGGCACTGAGGAAGAGCCGGAACACAAGGTCGGTAGCATCGATGAATCCCTCTCCCCTTCTTTGCTGATGGTTGATGAAGTCCACCATCATCTTCGTTTCCTGGTTGCAGACGGTGATTATCTTATCGTCTTTAATCAAGACACCCAACGGAATCGTTGTATAAGGGCTACGGCTGGTGATGTTTTTCAGATGCGGAATACGAAGGATAATCATCAACCAACGCTCATCGTAGTCATAACGTGAACGCTCATCGGTATCGGAGATGTCCTCCAGGAAATAATCTGGGATCTTCAGTTCGTCGACCAGATACTTCACATCGTCCTCAACGGGACAAGTTACTTGAATCCAGCATCCAGACTCCCATTGGTCAAGATGCTTAATGCCCTTATTAAAATTCCAATAAGTACGCATAAGTTTAAACTCTGTTTAAAAGTTTGAAAAATCGGTTGGTTCAATCGATAGAGTCTAAACTTACTATGCTTCGGTTTGACTCTATCCTGCTTTACTTGAATTATTCGCCGGATAACTGTCGTCCATAAAAATATTTTTTAGGTTTGCGGGTGCAAAGGTACGAAAAAGTTAAGAATTAAGAGTTAAGAGTTAAGAAAAAATGCAAAAAATAGCCGAGAAACCAACGAAAAACACTATATTTGCAGTTCATTAGCGAAAGGGAGTTGCATTCATGGGCAAAATAATTGCAATAGTAAATCAGAAAGGTTGTGTTGGGAAGACGACTACCACCACTTATTTGGCAGAAGCACTCGCAAGAAATAAAAAGAAGGTGCTGATGATCGACCTCGACCCACTTTCAGACCCAATGTCGCAATACGGCATCTCAACGCCAAAGGCCCTGCCGCTATCGGAATGCATGGAAGGAAAGTCAGCCCTGAATGATTGTATCTTCACGGTGGAGGACAACACATTGGCCATTGCTATCGGAGGGAAACAACTGATCGGGTTTGAGATTTCAGCCATTCACCGGCCCGACAGAGAAAAGGTGTTAGCAGGATTACTATCAAACGTGAAAGACGACTACGATTACATACTGATTGACACCCCTTCGTCATTGGGACTACTGACCATGAATGCGCTGACAGCCGCAAATGAGGTAATCATTCCCATCAGATGCGACTACAACATCTTTGAAGGGATGGCAGAACTGCTACGGACCATCAACGACGTGAGCAAGAGTCTGAACCAGCAATTAACCGTTAACGGATTTCTGGTCACCCACGTCAACACAGCACTGAGATCCACCTCAGTAAACCTGAGGGAGATACATACATGTTACGGTAGCAAAGTGTTTCATACACTGATCCCCAGCGATGGAGACTTGTCAGCCAACTACGCACAATTAGCAACAGAATTATTCGGATGAACATATCGAACAGACATATCGGCAATAAGTTGTTTATAAGCACATCAGGAACTATACGTCTTGCGGTGTTCTTGGTCATGGCATGCTTCGCGCTTGGTGCTATCGCTCAAGACACCATCATTACCACTATTCCGAAAGCACAATTAAGACGTAACAGGATAGCGATAACCCTGACGGACACGCTGAAAGGTGACAGCACCATCAGCACCTCACAGCTTGTGATACCAACAGAGAAAGCCATACGTCAGTTCATTGACGAAAAAAAATTGTTTATCCCTGACCCTAAGAAAGCATTGTGGTTAGCAATTGCTATCCCTGGTGGCGGGCAGATATACAACAGGAAATATTGGAAACTCCCTTTAATCTATGGAGGTTTCCTTGGATGTGTGTATGCGCTGAATTGGAACAACACCATGTATCACGACTACTCACAAGCCTATATTGACATCATGGATGATGACCCAAACACGAACAGTTATGAGAATTTCATCCCCCGGAACTACAATGTCAGTAGCAACCTATCACGCATTCAGGACTTGTTCCGACGTAAGAAGAACTACTATCGTCGCTATCGCGACCTGAGTATGTTCTGTATGATTGGCGTCTATGTCCTATCGATTATCGACGCTTATGTTGATGCCGAACTGTCAAGTTTCGACATCAGCAAGAACTTGTCCATGAAAGTCCGTCCATCTTTGATTCACGAAAAGAATTTTACGGCGTGGAACAAAGCTCTTGTCCCCCAATCATACGGAGTTGAGTGTAGTATCAATTTTTAGCCAACGACAGCTATGGAAGAAGAGAAAAAATTAAACAGCGAAGAGGAAAAGATGGTGGACGACGCGTTCCAACACTTAGTGGAGTCTTACCTGAATACCAAGCACCGCAAGAAAGTAGAGTTGATTACCAAAGCATTCAACTTCGCTCGCCATGCCCACCAGGGAGGAAGACGTCTTTCAGGTGAGCCATATATCATGCACCCCATTGCTGTTGCCCAAATCGTATGTTCGGAAATCGGATTGGGTTCGACATCCATCTGCTCTGCCTTGCTTCATGATGTCGTTGAAGACACAGACTACACCGTAGATGACATAGAAAACATCTTCGGGCCAAAGATTGCACAAATCGTAGATGGCCTGACAAAGATTTCGGGAGGTATCTTCGGAGAAAGAGCATCGGCTCAGGCAGAGAATTTCAAAAAGCTGCTTCTGACGATGAATGACGATATACGTGTCATCTTGATAAAAATGGCCGACCGACTCCATAACATGCGCACATTGGGAGCACAGCCAGCCAACAAGCGATACAAGATATCAGGAGAGACACTCTACATATATGCTCCGTTAGCAAATCGGTTAGGACTGAACGCGATCAAGTCTGAGCTTGAGAACCTTAGCTTTAAATACGAACACCCAGAGGAATACAAAGCCATCGAGAAGAAACTCCAGGCGACAGAAAGCGAACGTAAATCGGTGTTCGACGAGTTTACTGCTCCTATTCGCCAACAGCTCGACGAAATGGGGTTCGAATACGAAATCAAAGCACGTATCAAGTCACCTTATTCTATTTGGACGAAGATGCAAGTAAAGCATATCCCATTTGAAGAGGTCTACGACATACTTGCAGTCCGCATTATATTCAAACCACGTGCCAATATCGATGAACGAAACGAATGTTTCAATATCTATGTGGCGCTGACCCAATTGTACTCATGCCACCCAGATCGTTTCCGCGACTGGGTTAACCACCCAAAAGCCAATGGTTACAAAGCACTGCACGTAACCCTCATGAGTAATCGAGGAGAATGGATAGAAGTCCAGATACGAAGCCAGAAAATGGATGACATCGCAGAGAAAGGCTTTGCTGCACATTGGAAATACAAAGAGGGAGAGACATCAGAAGAAGAAAAGGAGAACGAACTCGACAAATGGCTTGTCACCATCAAGGAAATCCTTGACGACCCACAGCCAGACGCGATGGACTTCCTCGACACGATCAAACTGAATCTCTATGCCTCCGAGATATTGGTATTCACACCAAAGGGAGAAATCAGAATCCTCCCAACAGGTGCCACAGCTCTTGACTTTGCATTCTCCATCCACACAGTAGTCGGCACACACTGTATGGGAGCAAAAGTCAACCATAAACTGGTACCCATGACCTACAAGTTACAAAGTGGTGACCAAGTAGAAATCCTATCTTCAAATAAATCGATGGTAAGCGACGAATGGTTACATATTGCTACCACAGCAAAAGCAAAGGCAAAAATCCTTGCTGCCATTCGAAAAAGAGAGCGTATCCAACAAAGAGAAGGCGAAGAGATGCTTGATGAGTTTTTAGCCAAAAACGAAATTATCAAAGACACACCAAACATTGACAAGCTTTGCCATCTCCACTCTTTGGCCAAAGCAGAAGACCTCTATCTTGCCATTGGTCAAAAGAAAGTGGTACTGGGTAATATGGATGTTGCCTATCTGCGTGGGAAAAACACCAACAGCACTTGGAGACGTCTCCTGTCCTTTGGACGTAAGAAACAAAAAGAAGTGGAGACTACCGAAGAAAAGCCAAAGGAGGAAACAATACATGACAAAAAGAAACCGCTAATCATCAACGATACAAATATTGATTCTAAATTCTGTCTGGATTCTTGCTGCAACCCAATCCCTGGCGATTTGGTCATGGCATACCAATCACTAGATGGTATATTCCATGTACACAAGTTGCAATGCCCTGCAGCGTTGCGTCTAAAAGCCAATTCGGGTAATCGACTATATTCCGTAGAATGGGATATGAAAGGTGACAAACAGTTCGCCGTCACAATCAAACTCAACGGATTTGACCGTATAGGTATTCTTAACCAAATCACTCAGGTTATCTCACAACTCTTTAATGCCAATATCCGTAAGCTTGCAATAGAGACCACTGATGGTGTGTTTGAATGCACAATCGTTCTGTACGTTCACAACACAAAAGAAGTTCAGACTATCATCAAGGATTTGAAGCGAATACCGAACATGAAGAACGTGGTAAGAATATAAGTCGTATCGCTCTCAAACCAACAACTATTTGGTATTGTTGTACCCTTCTGCTTTCAATAATGCGATTACTTTGTCCTTCAAATTCCCTTGTACGATGATTTCATCATCCTTCACACTACCACCAACACCACATTTTGTCTTGAGGAACTTACTAAGCGACTTCATGTCTTCTTCTGTTCCGACAAAACCTCGTACGATGGTAACGACCTTACCTCCCCTCCCATTCTTCTCAATAGCGACACGGAGGCGTTGCTCGTTCTTTGGAAGCGTTTCCTGCTCCTGAACATCGTCAGACTCGTAGCGATAATCTGGGTTAGTTGAAAACACTACTCCTAAACGGTCTTTCCAATCGTTATTTGCCATAGATTCATCTACTGCTGTAATAAAAAAAAGAGATTGGGAAACAATCTCTTCACCTTTAAGTGGGCGTTGACGGATTCGAACCGCCGACCCTCTGCTTGTAAGGCAGATGCTCTGAACCAGCTGAGCTAAACGCCCTCTATCCACCATTTTTTAGTCGGGGCAGCGTGACTCGAACACGCGACCGCCTGGTCCCAAACCAGGAACGCTACCAACTGCGCTATACCCCGTGCTTTTCATTATTTAGCTCATAAGCAATGGCTACATCTCTGTAATTTGAAGCAAGCTTCATTACGCTCGACTTGCGCATGCTTTCCAAAAGCGAGTGCAAAGTTACAATCTTTTTTTGAACCCACCAAATGTTTTTGCAACTTTTTTCAAAGAACAATCAAAAAAAGTAAGATAAGAAGAAGGAACAAAGATTGCGAAAGCAACTGAAGGGATAACAAAAAGACAGGGCGTCAAAAATTGATGCCCTGTCTTCATATCGATTGACTGAATTATTTCAGTTCGATGACTGCACGACGGTTGAGTGTGTAAGGAGATACTTCGTTTACTCCACCAATTGCCTTCACAGTGATGTTGTCACGGCTTACGCCAAGACGAACAAGCTCATCAGCAACTGCCTGTGCACGGCCTTCAGACAACTTCTGGTTCCATGCAGAAGAACCAGTCTTGCTATCAGCAGATCCAGTAACAGTAACCTTAGCGCCTGATTCTTTAGCAGCAGAAGCTACTGCCTCAAGGTTAACAAGATCCTTCTTTGAGTTAAGAGCTGTAGAGTTGAGCTCGAAGAATACTGATGTTGCAGCAGATGCGATAACCTTCTCTACCTTTGCAGCTGTAGAAACATCTCCCTTAGGCATCTTAGCGAGTTCTGCACGGAGACGAGCGTTTTCTGCACGTTCCTTATCGAGTTCTGCACGAAGAGCAGCAAGAGCCTCCTCTGATTTAGCAGCAAGTGCGTTGTACTGGTCAATTGTAACTGCCTTTGCCCAAGTACCCTTACCAAGGTTGAAGCTTACACCTGCTTCGAGAGAAGCATAACCATGGTGATGGTCATCTTTATCAACTGGAGTCCAGTTAGGGATAGTAATGTTTTTAGATGAAATCAAGTTGTAAGAAAGGTCAGCGTAAACGCTAACTACCTTGTTGATTTTCCACATGTTCTGGATACCTGCACCAAGAGAGAAAGAATATTCTTTTGCATCGAAATGACGTACAACGCCTGCACGTGGATAAACGATGAGATTCCAAATGCGGTTCTCATCATAGCCCTTGAAGAGGTTAGTGAGGTTGAACTGTACATCCTCATAGATTGCACCATAACCACCCTTGTGGAAGTCTGGAGCAAACTTTACATGATCTGTGTTGCGGAATGCATGAGCAAAAAGGCCATTTTCCCATTGAACCTTTGTGCGAAGACCAAGACCTGGAGTGAACCACTTACCTACTGCGAGATCAATACCATAAGTACGACCTTCGTGCCAATCCTGCTTAAAGAATGAAGTCTTGTAAGGATTCAAAACACTCATATCCACACCGAACTGTACATACCAGTTTGACCAGAATGAATTGGTTGCAACTGTGTACTTAGAAGGAGTTTCAATCTGAGTTGACTGAGCGTTAGCTGCAGTACCTAAACCGACAAATGCCAGTGCAATTAAAAGTTTCTTCATAATTCTATTACTTTGAGATTAATGATTATTTTCTGTATTCTCTTCCCACCTAAAGCAACACCATGTCCGCTTAACTGGCAGGCGAAATTGGCATCAACGAATACGAATTGACTTTGTCAAAAGTACGCTTTACACCTATATTTCGTTTGCAAATTTACAATTTTTCCTTTATAAACAAGCATTTTCTATGAAAAAAAACGAGTTTTTCTTCGAAAAATGTCCAAAACGGCACATTCTGCGTGATATAACGACACACTTTAAGTCAAAAGATGCAATTTTGTATGTTCTTAACAAGGGCGCATTACCTAAAACTCTTGTCAATATCTGCACAGGCTATCACGGTATACACATGAAGTCCATCGGGAGTGTATTTGGACGCTGGCAGTGAGAAAAGTTGCTCGAGAAGAACATGCATCTCATCATCTGATAAGACCTGCCCATATACCATCGCAGTAGTACGAGCCATAGTAAGGGCGATAGCGTGGTGCACCTTCTCCTGAACACTGCATCCCGTTTCTTTCGCAGCTGCAACCAATTCGTGGAGAAGCGATATTGGATTGACACCATCCAGACCTGAGGGTATGCCGTTAATTGAATATGAGCCGCCTCCGAGATTGGCAAGATCAAAACCGATATACTCTAAATCTGACATGATATCTTCAAGCACAATGAGTTCCTGACGATCGAACTGTACAACCTCTGGGAACAGCATTCCTTGTGACACCTGTCTGTGTTCGGATATACTATCCATATATTGTGTATAGAGCACACATATATGGGCTCTATGCTGATCAACCACCATGATTCCTTCTGTTGCCGACATGACGATGTATCGACCTTTATATTGGAACATAGGGGTGTCCAGATCGGGCATTGTGGGCGCTGCCGCATCATCCCATATAGTAGGATTGTCCTGAGAGGGAGTGTTCATTTCAATATTCGCATACAAGCTTTCCCAGTCTGCCTTATTTCGCAAAGCCTTTGACTTATTATCACCTGAGGGTTTAAAGGGATTATAATCTGTTTCAACTGGTTTAGGCATGGGAATGCTGTATTGAGGATTACCCGTTCCTATGACTGGTATGTAAGGTTTTTCCTCATTATCGAATTCGATTGTAGGCACACCCACGTTCCTTCCTAACGCCTCCTTGACCGTTGCAGTCAACACCTGCCATACTGCCTGTTCGTTATCGAACTTGATTTCCGTTTTGGTGGGATGCACGTTCACGTCAATTGAAGCAGGATCGACCGACATATAGATGAAATATGAAACATGTTCTCCGACAGGTATCAGATTTTCGTATGCATGCATTACAGCACTATGGAAATAAGGATGACGCATGTATCGGCCATTCACGAAGAAAAACTGATGTTGCCCTCTTTTCTTTGAAGACTCAGGATTACCTACATACCCGGAAATCGTTACAAGCGAAGTTTCTACATCGATAGGCAATAGCTCTGCATTGAGTTTCTTACCAAACACATCTAAAATACGTTGACGGACTGAGGTCTCTGGGAGTCGGTACATTTCTACTCCATTATTGAACAGAGAGAAGTCACACTCCGGATGAGTGAGCACAATTCGCTCGAAGTCAGCCACAACATTCGTCATCTCCGTCTGATTTGATTTCAAGAACTTACGTCGAGCCGGCACATTGAAGAAGAGATTGTTGACAGAAAAGTTACTTCCGACAGGACAGGCAATAGGTTCCTGACATTCCAACTTCGATCCAGCGATGCGCAACAGTGTTCCTAACTCATCCTCAGCACGTCTTGTTCTCAGTTCCACTTGCGCTACAGCAGCAATCGATGCCAACGCTTCGCCACGAAATCCCATCGTTGTCAACCCAAACAAATCTGAAGCGCAACGAATCTTCGATGTAGCATGCCGCTCAAATGCCATACGGGCATCGGTTTCCGACATACCCTTTCCGTCATCAATCACCTGTACACATGTACGACCACCATCAACCACCAACACCTGAATATGCTTCGCATCTGCATCAAGCGAGTTTTCCACCAATTCTTTCACGATGGAAGCAGGGCGCTGAACGACTTCTCCTGCCGCAATCTGATTGGCTACTGAGTCGGGAAGTAACTGTATGATATCCTCCATAATCAGAATAAATGACCTGTATAAAGAAACTTAGCAACGAGTAAAAGAGCGATGATAATCATAATGAGGATGCCAGAGGAGATGGGCTTCTTGCCACTTTCTTTCCGACGTTTGAGATGCTTTGTTGCACCAACAAACTTTCCACGAATATCTTCAGGATTGAACTCCTTTTCGGGGAGCATCCCTAACTCGCGCTTAGCATTTTCCTCTATCTTTGCCAGCTTCTCCTTTCGAGGATCGTAATAGATGTAATTGTGTTGAAAGCCCCTTGGCCGATTTACTCTGAACAGTCCCATTTTCCGTTTTTATTGTTTGATTTTCAATATATCCAATCGCTGAATAGGAGCCTTTCGACTCTCTGTCGCTTTAAGAATGTTTTTGGCATCTTTCCCGCGCCACACGAAGATATCGTCTTTGTCTTTGGGACGGATGTAATCAAACCATGCAAAGGCTGACAGGTAACGTCGGTCTTGGGGCACATCGAAAGCTGGATAGAACATTCCTTTTGCTGCAGGCATCCATATCTTATCCATTTTCTTATCTTTCATGTACAGATGCAGTTGAGAAGTCTCCGAATAGTTCACCATCACGATAGTACTATCATCCTGAACAAAGTACACAACATACACGTTACCGTGAGCTTCGTTATGTTCGATTTCTCCGTCTTTAAAATAGCACATCATTTCCTTAGAAGAGACTTGATTGTATGATACCGAATCGATTTTTTCAATGGTCATCGCCTGATTAATGATATGCACCCATTCAATTGTACTATCATTACCATATACCCGTATTTCCTCACCAAACACCTGCTGGTTTTCGTTCCATAGGATGGGTTGACCATACATATACGTACAGGAATCCAGTTGGAGGGAAACCAAAGAATCACAGACTCCTTGAACATCATTCCGGTACATTCTCACATGGTTGTATGCATACAGATTGCGATAGACAGAGTCCGTGTCGAGGTTAAAAGTATACATTCTCAGCGTATCACCATGCACATACATCGTGTCAGGGCTGGAATATTCCATTGCTACCGCCATATCGGTCGCCATCGCATTACCCGTATTCTCATCATACCAACAATAACCACCTTTCAAAGCACACAGGTTCTCGTCATCTGTAAGGACAACATTACCAAAGGCCTCACTTATCCCCGTTTCTTTCTCGTAATGCAAACTATCTCCAACAATCTTCCTCATGTCCTTGATGAGGTATGAGCGGTTGAGCAGATTGGCTTTTGCCTGCTTGGTATCGTAGTCACCTGCCTCACCATAGACAAATGTTCCGTCAGAGGTAGTGATATTGGTTGGCGACACGATTTTTGCACGCTCTGTATTCGTATAATAATATAAGGTGTCGGAAACGAGATTGAATTTCGGGTTCTTCAGTTCTACGTTATCCGTAAAGAACGCCTCATGGGTCGATGGGGAGTACTGTCCCCAATTTGATGTCAACACATTATCAGCGTCATAGAGAGTACCACCATCGATATACATTCCCAGACCGTACACACGGTCATAATCCAGTTTATGGGTGGTGAGTTTTGATTTGCGATGGATGAGTACGACATCTCCTCTCGCATGCGCTTGTAACGCAAAACCGTCATAAAACAGAGAATCGCCCACTAGAGAAAGTGTATCTCCTTGCACCATCTTAACATGACCGTACGCATCGAATGAGTTGTCTTCTCGGTAGAAACGTGCACTGTCGCAATCGAGATATACCCCTTCATGACTGAGCTTCACGTTGCCAACAAGAATTTCTGCCCTTGGGTCACGAGGAGTCTTATAAAGTACATCCGAATGGATGAGATGGATGCGAGAATCTGTCTGTTTTTGTTTTTTATTTTGTGCATACAATGAACATCCCAAACTAAAGCATAGGATGCCTATCGTCAGCATCCTACACACAACATATCCGTTTATGATGTTCCTAGCCCTTTTGTTCATCGGCACTTAGACATTACTCTTTAATCCATCCGGGATACTGGAATTCACAGTTTCGCCAGTCATTATTGATTCTGACATAGGTGGTTTTCTGTTTTTCGCGTATCCAATCGCTTATCTTTTTCTCGTTCAGTTTCTCCAACATCGTTTCTTGTAACACCTGATAGTCCTCCTTCATCGAAGCACGGTGTCCGTTAATTCGATTCTTCAGTTTCACTACAGCAACAACCTCCTTACCTTGATTGTTAATCATCGCAAAAGGCTTGGAAATCTCCCCTATCTGCATGCCGGTTACCACACGAGCCACCTCTGTAGGCAAGTTGACCATCTCAAAACGTGAAGAAGTCTGTAGTGTTAGTGGATCCGTGTATACCATGTTACCGTAATTATTACGGGTATCCTTGTCATCAGAGAGATAAGGCAAACACTCTTCAAAGGTAAACTTTCCACGTCTGATATCATCACAGACAGAGTCAAGGAAATGTACACAATCCATCACCTCTTGGTCTGTTGCCCTTGGTTTACGTAAAATATGACGTACGTTAACCTTGTCTCCTCGTTTTTCGATGAGCTGAATGATGTGGAAACCATATTCCGTCTCCACAATCTTACTAACCGCATTCGGATCTGTAAGTGAGAATGCAACATTAGCAAACTCAGGAACCAACTCGCCACGACTCATAAAACCCAGTTCACCACCTTTCGATGCAGAGCCATCTTCAGAATACATCACCGCCAAAGTAGAGAACCTATCTCTTCCTGTGTTGATTCGCTCAGTATAACTACGCAATTCAGTTTTAATGTGGTCTATTTCCTCCTGTGATATCTTTGGGGCACGTGTAAAAATCTGCACCTCAACGGTTGTAGGCACAAAAGGCAAACTGTCTTCTGGCACATTCTTAAAATAGTTACGTACCTGAACGGGAGTGACTTTTGTGTTTTTGATGATATTCATCTGCACCTGACGCATCATCTCGCCATTCTTCTCTAATTCAAACAACTGATCACGGAACTGGTTGAGAGGAAGCTCTAGATATTCCTCCAGTTTCTCTCTCGAACCATATCGTTGTATATAACGTTCTATCTTGTTGTCTACTGTATTGAACACATCAGCATCAGAAACAGTTATAGAGTCGATGGCAGCTTGATGGAGAAAGAGTTTCTGTACAGCAAGTTGCTCCGAAATGATGCAGTAGGGATCGCCACCGAAGTGTTCACCCTGCATCAGAGCCTCAACACGTGCCTCCTCCACTTCAGACTTCAAGATGGCATCATCGCCAACCACCCAAATCACTTCGTCGATGACATTGGAAGCAGACTGTCCAAACGACATTGCTGATCCAAACATCATGGCGAATAATAATCCTATGAATCTATTCATGACACTATTTCGCTTGTTCATCCTTTTAATGATTATTCACGGTCTTCAACACATCCTCATTCACATGGAAGGTATATTTCTTTCTCAGTTCACTTACCCACTCTTTTTCCTTAGCAACCTTATAATCAGAAAGAACCACTCCTCGCACATCCTTATAGCTCTCCGGCTTTTTAAGAACACGCCCATAGACTCCCACAAACGGGTAATCCTTAAGCGGTTTCAGTTCTGCCTGCTCATGGAATGCTAATTTATCCACATTTGGGCTGTCACCCTTCCTATAGATTCCGTGTTCAATTCGTACGTTTTTCACAGAATCTGTGTTATATGCATCCACCATCATCTGTCCCCACTTATTATCATCTTTCTCCTTCTTCAGCAATTTAGAGGCATCATCAACGATGGCCTGTTCCTTGGCACTAATCACGATTCCTTTGAAACGTGGTTCATCCCACTGGTAGTTTTTCTTGTTCTTTGCATAGAACTTAGCGATTCCGTCCTCGTCGTTATCTGCCACATCCCATATCTGCGTCTTGCAAATCTCGAACATCATCGTACCATCATAACATTCCTGTGCAAAGTAACGAGTTTCGCTGTCCTTGTTCTTCAGATCTTCAAATAACTCGTTAATGACAACATCACGATCAATCTTGCGCGCTTTGGCAATAGAATCCACATAATAATTGGCAGAAGCCTCGTTAACACCTCGATCCTCTAAGAACTGGATGATTTTGTCATGGTGGAATTCGTATGATTCAAATGGATGGCGGTCTGTTAATTTGATAACATGCCATCCGACTGTAGACTTGAAAGGAGCACAGATCTCACCCACCTTCATGGCATAAGCAGCTTTCTCGAAATCGGGAATCATCATTCCCTTACCAAATTGTCCAAGTGCACCACCCTTTGGTCCTGAGCCAGGGTCTTCTGAGCACTTACGAGCCAATTCAGCAAAGTCTGCTCCACTTTGAAGAGCCGCGTAAATAGAATCTATACGTGCTTTTGCTTTTGTCTGCTGTTCTGCGGTTGCGTTGGGACTCATCCGAACAAGGATATGGCTGGCAGCAAGGAGGTCTTCCCCTTCAAAGCGTGCAGCCGTATTGTCGTAGGTCTCACGTGCCTGACGCTCAATGTAATCTTTGTCGATGATTGTAGGAAGTACCATCTGTTCTTTGTAACCGCGTAACTCCTTCTGGATACTGGTAATGGTGTCATAGCGCGCATCCTCTGCTGCAGCTACCTTCAGTTTGAAATCAATAAACAAAGGCACATATTCTTCTATGCTCTTCTTGTCAATCACACCGTCAGAGTTGTTTTTGTTATAGCTATACTCAAATTCTGAACGCGTGATGTCCTTTCCGTTAATCGTCATCAGAACAGGGTCGTTCTGCGCATGGAGTGCAAGGCACAATGCAAAAATGCAAAATTGCAAAAATGCAAATCTTTTCATACTATCTATGATAATCTTTTATTCTTTTATTTGGTTAAGTCAATCATCCGTGATTGGTACTGTAATTAGGAGCCTCACTTGTGATAATTACCTCATGTGGATGACTCTCCATCACACCTGCAGCTGTAATACGGGTGAATTTTGCATGATGAAGTGCTTCGATGTCTTTTGCACCACAATAGCCCATGCCCGAACGTAATCCACCCACAAGCTGGTACACCACTTCCTGCACGGTTCCCTTGTAAGGCACACGTCCTGCGATACCTTCCGGTACCAGTTTCTTGGTATCTTTCTCGCCTGCCTGGAAATAACGATCCTTTGAGCCGTTCTCCATTGCTTCAAGAGAACCCATGCCTCTGTATGACTTATATTTACGGCCATTGAAAAGAATCGTCTCACCTGGAGCCTCTTCCGTTCCTGCCACAAGTGAGCCAATCATAACACTATAGCCACCTGCAGCTAAAGCCTTTACCACATCTCCGGAATAACGAAGACCACCATCAGCAATCAGTGGAACACCAGTTCCCTCAAGAGCCTTGGCGACGTCATACACGGCACTGAGTTGAGGCACACCGACACCTGCTACGACACGAGTCGTACAGATAGAACCAGGACCAATACCAACCTTTACCGCATCAGCTCCCGCTTCAACCAACATCATGGCAGCTTCGCCCGTTGCGATGTTACCAACCACGATGTCTACATCAGGGAAATGTTGCTTTGCCTCTTTCACCTTTTCAATCACTGAGCGGCTATGACCATGAGCAGTATCGATGACAATGGCATCAACTCCTGCATTGACCAACGCTGTGATACGATCCAGCGTATCAGCAGTGACGCCAACACCAGCAGCCACTCTCAGACGACCTTTCTCGTCTTTACAAGCCATTGGTTTGTCCTTTGCTTTTGTGATGTCTTTGTAGGTAATCAAACCAATGAGGTGGTTATCATCATCCACAACAGGCAATTTCTCAATCTTATGCTTGAGAAGGATTTGTGAAGCATGATCCAAATCGGTCTGCTGATGGGTTACGATAAGGTTCTCACTCGTCATTACGTCATCAATCAGCGTCTTATTGTTACGTTGGAATCGCAGGTCACGGTTCGTGACGATACCTACCAGTTTACCATTGTCGTCCACAACAGGAATACCTCCAATGTGATACTCTGCCATCATCGCCAAAGCATCACCTACGGTCTTGCCACGCTTGATGGTCACAGGATCGTATATCATACCATTCTCAGCACGTTTTACGATACTCACCTGACGTGCCTGTTCCTCAATTGACATGTTCTTGTGTATCACACCAATACCACCCTCGCGGGCAATGGCAATTGCCATCGGAGCCTCGGTGACGGTATCCATAGCTGCTGTCACAAAAGGAATATTCAACTTGATGTTACGTGTAAAATGGGTTGATAACCCCACTGTTTTTGGAAGGACCTCTGAATATGCAGGAATCAGTAGCACATCGTCAAAGGTCAGACCTTCCATCACTACCTTATCTGTAATAAATGATGACATAATATTTTTAAATTTGTTATTGGTTGCAAAGGTACGAATAAATCTTGACATAGCCTCCACCAAAAGACGAGAAAATGTTTTCTCTACCTCTCATTTAACGATTCTTCTTATATTTTTCACCTTTTTTAAGCACACTTGCTCAAAAAACAAAGAATATTAGTGCTATATATATTTTTTTTTCGTACCTTTGCAGTGCGTTAGGTCATGGAATGGGGTGTGATTCCCCAACTGTCCAGCAGCTGTAATCAGCCTTTTTACGGTGTAAGCAAATGTCACTGATTCAATTGGGAAGACGCTTACGACCGGGCTGTAAGTCAGAAGACATCCTGACGGTATCATTGCATCACAAAGCCTCTTGGGTTAGGCCTACAGATGCAAATACAAGTATTGGTGTTTTTCAATGAAAAGCGTAGCGATAACGATAGCCTTGTCGATGGTAGCGTGTATGCACTTGTGGGCTCAACAGCCTCAGTACAGCCGCTTGGACAGCATCCTGCAATTGGATGTAGTCTATGTTACCTCACGCTATAATCACAAGGAAGTAATCCCTTCGCAGACACTCAGTGGTGAGCTGTTAGAGAAGTTGAACGCTCATAGTGTGGCTGATGCCTTACGTTACTTCTCAGGCATTCAGCTGAAAGACTACGGAGGTGTTGGAGGTATTAAGACGGTTAATATCCGCTCTATGGGAACGAACCATCTGGGCATCAGCTACGACGGTATCGAACTGGGAAATGCACAGAACGGACAGATTGACTTAGGGCAGTTCTCGCTGGACAACGTAGAAGAAATCACGCTGTTCAACGGACAGAAGAGTGCCCTCTTACAACCCGCCAGCGATTTCGGGCATGCTGGAGCCATCTACATCCGCACACGTGCCCCTCGGTTTGACGAAGGGAAGGACTACAACATGAGATTCAAGGCGAAATATGGCAGTAGTGACTTGCTGCGCCTCTCCACCCTGTGGGAGCAACGACTGACTCCTCGCGTCAGTTCATCATTATCGGTAGAAGCGATGACAGCCTCAGGCAAATATAAGTTCCGCTACATGCGCAAGAATCAGGACGGTTCGGTAGCATACGACACCACAGCCATCCGTCAGAATGGAGACATCTGGGCGGTACGGGCAGAAGGGAACCTACATGGTATGCTGGACGATGGATTCTGGAAGTTCAAAGTCTATACCTACCACTCCGAACGAGGTATTCCTGGTGCCATTGTCAACAACGTATGGAGGCGAGGTGAGCGGCAGAGTGATCATAACTACTTCACACAAGGGCGCTGGCAGCAGCAATTCGGTAACCTGACCACACAAGCCGTAGCGAAATATGCCTACTACCACACCCATTATGTGAACCGTGACACCACCCAGCTGATGGTTGACAACACATACCGGCAACAGGAGCTTTACTTCTCGACTTCCAATGTCTATGACCTGCTGTCTTGGTGGAGTGCCTCACTGTGTTACGACTTCAAGTGGAACCGTCTGGACAGCGACATGCGCCAGTTTGTGGAGCCGCAGCGATACAGCAACTACCTCTCATTGGCAACAGCAGTCAACACAGAGCGGTTCAAGATGCAGGGCTCGGTACTAATGACAGCCGTGAAGGACCATACCCGTAAGGCCGCATCACCTAAGTCCATTGTAGAGTACACCCCTGCCGTGTTTGCCAACGTCTATCCGTTGGAGTCGGGCGACCTCTCCATCCGGGCCTATGCCAAGAAGAGTTTCCGCATGCCAACCTTCAACGACCTCTACTATACCGAAATCGGCAATGCGTTGCTGAAACCCGAGAGTGCACTGCAATATAATATAGGTATGAGTTACGACCATCAATGGAGAAAGGGACCGTTCCGTTTCTTGCATGTTCAGACTGATATCTATTACAATAGTGTCCACGACAAAATCATCGCATATCCTAAAGGGCAACAGTTCCGCTGGACCATGCTCAATCTGGGCAAGGTACATATCATGGGAATCGATGTAGAGGCAGAGCTGACGACTGAGTTGATGCCCGACTTATTGCTGACGGGACGGGTACAATACACTTATCAGGATGCACGTGATGTGACCGACCCCACCAGTTCGTACTACCGTGACCAGATACCCTATATCCCTCTGCATTCAGGATCAGCCATCATCAATATGCAGTACAAGGACTGGGACTTGAACTATAGTTTCATCTATTCAGGTGAACGCTACAACCAACCAGCCAACATCAAGTACAACTACATGCAACCGTGGTACACCAGCGACGTATCACTTGCGTATAAGTTTCAGGTTTCAGGTTTAAAGTGTAGAGTGATGCTGGAGGTGAACAATCTCTTCTCGCAGGACTATGACGTGATTGTGAACTACCCGATGCCAAAACGCAACTATGGTATTACATTAGATATGAAGATATGAAACGAAAACTAATTATTTACATCGCTGTATTGGCAGCCATCATCGGTTGCCGTACCGATGAAACCATCAACTATGCAGAAGAGACCGAAACAGGAGTTCCAGGAAGTCCGACCGTGCAGGCAGAATTGGCAGGCATGTATGTGCTCAACGAAGGCAATATGGGGTCGAACAAATGTACGCTCGACTATCTGGATTTCTGCTCCGGCATCTACACACGTAATATGTATGCTATGGTCAACCCTGGTGTTCCGATGGAGCTAGGCGATGTAGGTAACGACATCCAGATTTACGGCTCACAACTGTGGATGGTCATCAACTGCTCCAACAAGGTAGAGGTTTGCCAGGCATCCGATGCCAAGAGGATTGGGCTAGTGGACATCCCCAACTGCCGCTACGTGACGTTCGACGGGGGCTATGCCTATGTCAGTTCTTATGTCGGTCCAGTGACGATAGATCCGAATGCTCGTAAGGGACGCGTCTATAAGGTCGACACGTTGACACTGACGGTTGTCGACACCGTCACCGTAGGTTACCAGCCCGAGGAGATGGCCGTTGTTGATGGCAAGTTGTACGTAGCCAACAGTGGTGGCTACCGCGTGCCCAACTATGACCATACGGTGAGCGTCATTGATTTGGAGACTTTCGAAGAGGAACGGACGATTGACGTAGCTATCAACCTCCACCGTTGTCGTGCTGACCAATACGGCAACCTTTGGGTGACATCGCGAGGAGATGGCTACGACGAACCGGCACGCCTCTACTGTTTATCAAGGGAGGGCGATGGACCAATGAATGTGACCAGTGTTTTCGATATATCTATCAGCGACCTGTGCATCGTGGGCGACTCGCTCTATTACATCGGTTCGTCGTTCAATTACATCACGATGGAGAACGAACTCTCAATGGGTATCCTCGACATCCGTAAGTATGAGCTAGTCACCGGCACGGTATTCGACTCTCCAAAAATCGAGGAGATAAAGATGCCTTACGGAATCATCGTCAATCCCATCGACCGCGACTTCTACCTGATGGATGCCATGGATTACGTGACACCTGGTAAGTTGTTGCATTTCAAGGCTGACGGCACATTTGACTTCGAGGTCCGTACAGGTGACATACCAGGTCATGCAGCGTTCCTTTGGAAATGAAATTAGCTTAAGGCTTAAAGAGAATTAGATAATGAGATATTTAGAAAATAAGAAAAGGCTCATAGGCCTCATGCTGTTGGCACCTATGCTGATGCAAGCACAGCAGCTACGCGAGAAGACAGATTACGACCGTTTTGTCGAAGCTGTCGATGAATACGTTCCCGCTCCGGGTCAGTTCATCAACACTATGCCCGAGTATGTCGAGGGCGATACACCTGAGACGATGGCAGCGAAGTGCACCACCATCCTGCGGGCCAACTCAACGGATGATGTAGACAACCAAGGGTTGATCTGTCTGGGAGCATACGGAGGTTACATCACCTTCCATTTCGACCACTCCGTAGCCAACATCGAGGGGAATGACCTACGTATTATGGGTAATGCCTTCAGTGAGGCAGGTAGCTCCGTCAGCGGTTCATCCGAACCCGGCATCATCATGGTGTCGAAGGACGTCAACCACAATTGGTTGCCCGACGACCCATGGTACGAACTCGCTGGCAGTGCGGATGTAGATAGTGTGGGAAAGGTCATCTACAACTATGAGATTACCTATCACTGTCAACCGATGGAAGCCATCCCTTGGACAGACAATCAGGGTCAAGAAGGTACGGTAGCCCGTAACGGGTTCCACAAGCAGGAGTACTATCCACTGTGGATTGATGCAGAGTCACTTACTTTCAGTGGCACCCTACTACCCAAGAGCGGTACGCGCTCTACATCAGGATTCGTACAGCAGTTCTATCGCGAGGGGTATGTTGACAACCGACCCGATGATGTGACATTCGACATCTCACATGCTGTCGATGCCGACCGCCAGCCCGTGCAGTTGGACTTCATCGACTTCGTACGCGTTTACAATGCCACCAATCAGCAATATCCCATGGTAGGTGAGACATCCACAGAGATACGTATCGCAGAGGACCTCCACCTCGAAGCCTCTCTCGATGCCATCGAGCAAGCCGCATCAGGTATCACCGACCTGCGTGTCAGCACTACAACCCTCCCCTGTTACGACCTCACGGGACGATCCGTCACCCCATCGCAGCGAGGGATATATATCATTAACGGAAAGAAATACTTTATCAAATAACTTTATTCATTCACTCATTAAACATTAAAGCATTATGAAGACAAACAAGTTTTTCATGATTGCAGCCATCACATGTGGTGCTGCATTCGTTTCATGTACTAACGAAGACATTCCTGTTGATGATCCTGTATCTCAAAACATCATCATTGGTTTTGAGAACGCTACCCTCAACGCTGATGGTTTCTGGATTGGCGAAGCAACGGGTACCGGCTATTCTTATGAAGATGAGTGGGGTGGCAAGACAACCACCTACGACAATGCTTACACTGAGGCTGGTGCCACATTCCCTGTAACTTACAATGTGTATGAGTCAGCATACGGCTCAAGCGATTATTGGTCAGGTGTGGCTATTTCTAATAGAACAGCAACAAGTTTCGATCCAAACACCCTTACTCCCGACCAGTATAACAACGTAACAGGTAAGGCTCATTCCGGTAACAACTTCTGCGTAATTCAGACCTATGGCGAGACCATCAAGTTGAATGGTGCCACCCTGAAGGGTTTCTGGTACACCAACAGCTCCTACACAGCCAATTCTATTGTGAATGGTGACAATTACGCAGGTCCAGCATTCGATGCTACAGACTGGTTCAAGTGTGTGCTCTATCCTACTCCAGCAGGCGAAAATATTGAAAGCGGTGCACGTTATGAGATCGACCTGGCTAAGGACGGCGACTACGTGAAGGAATGGAAATACTGCGACCTGAGCAATGTTGCAGCCTTCCAGAACGTGAAGGAGATTTCAATCGCATTTGAAGGTTCTAGATCGAACAACTGGGGTGTGCTGACACCTGCCTACATCTGTATCGATGATATTGAAGTTGTTGCGAAATAATAACCTTTCGGAAAAGTCATACTTTACAAGGCGTCTCATTGAGGCGCCTTGTTTGATTCTTAGAAAAAACAGGAATTGTCTACATATTAATAAGAACGGACATTGCGATGCCCGTTCTTTCTGTTGTGCGCCTGATAGGACTCGAACCTACACGCCGTGAAGCACCAGATCCTAAGTCTGGCGTGTCTACCAATTTCACCACAAGCGCCAATATGATTTACTATTTAACAATTTAACTTCGTTCAATCTTGTCACGACTCGGCATAGTTCAAACGAGTTTGACTCTGCTCTCGCTGCTCCAAGATTTTCCAATTTACGATTTATGAACTACTTTATTTAAAATTTGGGTGCAAAGATACGAAAAAGTTAGGAGTTAGAAGTTAGAAGTTAGAAGTTTTTCATTATTTTTTCACTTTTACCCTTCCACTTTTACCTATTTTTCACTTTTACCCTTCACTCCCTGCCGAAAGGCATTACTCCCTCGCCAAAAGCGTTAACTCCCGTGCGAAGCACATAACTACAACTCCTCTACCAACGTATACAGTTTCATAGAGTTGGAGCCTTTGATGAGGATGGTGCGGTCTTTGATACCGATCTTATCCAAAGCCATCTTCACTTCGTTGACATCCGCAAAGAAGATGAATGATGAAGAATAGTCTGGCATATCAGTCGTAGCACCTCGTAACTCCTCTCCCACCAACCACACCAATGGGAACGAATACTTGTAGACAAGTTGCAGTATCTTGACATGTTCCTCATGACTGGCCTCGCCCAGTTCTTTCATATCTCCGATGATAATCATCTTATTTGGCATATTCATACGGTGGAAGTTGTCAAGTGCGGCCTTCATACTGGTAGGATTCGCATTATAGGCATCTACGATTAACGTATTCTTACCTGTCTTGACCAACTGAGAACGGTTATTCGTCGGAGTGTACTCACTCAGCGCAGTACAAATATCCGCATCTGGAACCTCAAAAAACTGTCCTATACATGCTGCTGCCAACGCATTATCAAGGTTATACGAACCTATCATGTGGGTCTGTACATCCGTTCCTTTTACACTGAGATGCAGGTATGGAGAACAATCAATCAATTCTCCGTTATTACCATAAGGAACCAATTGCAGGTCTCCAGCTATCCCCATTAGGTGTGGATTATTCTCGTTGATGAAAACGGTACCGTTATGCGCACGAAGGAAGTCATACAGTTCCCCTTTGGTCCTGACAACTCCCTCAAACGAACCGAATCCCAGCAAATGCGCCTTTCCCACATTGGTGATGATACCATAATCAGGTTCCACGATATCCACAAGCGTCTTGATTTCCCCTGGGTGGTTTGCCCCCATCTCGATGACAGCTATATCATGCTGACGGGTGAGCCGCAACAATGTCTTTGGTACCCCTATGTGATTATTAAAGTTTCCCTGGGTATAGAGCACATTATACTTCTTGGACAGAACGGTTGCAATCAGTTCCTTGGTAGTTGTCTTTCCGTTCGTACCCGTCACTCCGATGATTTTGGTTCCGAGCTGACGACGATGATAGTTGGCCAACTGTTGGAGCGTAGTTAACACGTCATCAACAAGCACGATGCGTTTTTCTAACGCATCCGCATATTGTGGATTGTCAATTACAGCATAGCTACATCCTTTCTCAAGAGCTTGGTTTGCGTATGCATTCCCATCGAAGTTCTCACCTTTCAGCGCAAAGAAGATTGAACCCTCTGGACAGTCGCGGCTGTCTGTTGTCACCTGTGGATGCAACAGGAACAAATTGTATAACTCATCTATTTGTACCATACAATTCTATTATTATGACGTTTTACTACGTTAAATCGATGCAAAGTTACAAAATAATTATGAATTATGAATTATGAATTCTAAATTATTTGTATCT
>JAFZYE010000049.1 GCA_017616445.1 Bacteroidaceae bacterium | reverse complement strand
GAGTTAAAGAAGTTACCGCTACGCTCCGAAGTTACCGCTCGAGCTAAGCTCTTCGCTCCGACGGAACCAACGGGTGTTAACATCAACAAACTATCGTCGAACGAAGTGATTCTCTCCCCTTAGGGGGAGTGCGAAGGGGGGGAGAAAATCCGCTTCTGTCCCCCCTCAGCCCTGAAGGGCTTTGTCCCCCGAGGGGGATGACGAGGCCGTAGGCCGATAACTCCGATAACTTCGAGGGCTAAGCCCGTTAACTCCTCATCTATTAACCAATTATCCATTATTTAAGGATCATCTTGTTTACCGATCCATCTGACATCTTGATGATGTTGATACCTGGTTGTGGGGAAATAATGCGCTTACCAGAAGGGGTGTAGAATTCGACAGGAGTGGTTGCGGTAACACGTTCAGCTGTGTCGATTCGTGTGCCGAGTTCTGGTAGTTCTGTTCCTAAATAATATAAGTTCCACTGGCCGACAACAGAGTAGTCGTTCCGTCCGATGGTCTCATCGAGTTTCACACCTATGGTGACGTAACCGCCCTTGCCAACTTCGAACTGGAGTTCGTTGAGGAAGAGACCCGCCTGATAACACTTGACTGAAGCGTTTGTACCGTCAGGAACTTCGATGCCGTTGATTGTTTTTACTGCGATGCCTTCTGGAAGGGTTACTCCTTTTGATCCTTCGGATAGGTTCATGACGTTGGTTTCGAAGTTGTCTATATCTGTGTTGGCAAACAACTTCATGAGGTGCGTGTCCTTGCCTGCGTTGATGTTGGCTTCTTCTTCATCATAGTCGCCAGCACGATAGAATGTGTGTACTGTCACCTTGAAATAGCCTGCAGGGAGTCCCTGTATCTTTTGTGATAGTTTGAATGTGCCTTTGTTGAACGAACAAGAATACGACTTGTAACCGTTAAGAGCACCTTCAACCTGCCAACCGTCAATACGTTTTTCGGAAATGTTGCCCTTTTGTGGGTCGAAGTTGTTGTTGACGATATACGAAGAATAGTCATCCGGTAGTTCGGAGGCATAACAGATAGCACCTGTAGCGTCATTCTGTACTTTTGTAGCAATTTCTACAGTTGTTTTCAGAGGCAGCACCTCAGATGAATTAGCTCGTTTCCACTCAGCATGTACAGCTGTGCTTAGCAGAGCGATGACGGAAAGAAGAAATAATTTTTTCATAACAAGTTTAAAGAATTTATTAGTAAAAGTATCTGATGCAAAAGTAGTAATAATAAGTGAATCGACAAAGAAAAATGCAGACTTTTGGGCTAAATGTGGTTATTTTTCTTGGATTTAGCACAAAAACTCGTGGCCCTTACCAACCTACTAACCAATTAGGAATTATAAATCAGATAAAAAAGACTTCGTAGAAAAACAAAAACATCCAAAATACTTGCCTGTGATGCATGCTCTATTAAGAGCATCAGTTCGAAGCCATCGTTCCAAGTTCTGTCTAAGCAAGCTTAACAGCCCTTAGCCCGATACCTACGAACAGCCTACGGCCTCGCATCACAGTCAAGATAAAATAAGAAAAAGTGGGTGTTCACTTAGTCATACTCCTCAGTCACTACGTGACAGCTCCCCTATCTTAGGTGAGCAGCTATATAGCGAGAACGTCATTTTTTTTATATTTTCAGTTCCTGCAAAACTGACTGCACCTCAGCATAGCCCAAACAAGCTTGGCTCTGCGTTCGGTTTGCACAGTTTTTGTCTTCGAAAATTGAATAGGCATGTAATGCTGAGTGGATGGTGCTGAGACTGGATGATGGAAAAATGCGATTAATCGAGAGGAGAGCGATGCTTGTATCAGCTATCCCGAGTGTGAGCATTTTATGCAAGCTCGCTTACAATCAGACAGAATCAGCAGCAGACACAGAATCGACAAAGGAGATTTCAATTTGAAGAAGTATTTTTGATCTTTTTGTTTAAAATCTGTGATTTCTGTGCTATCTGTGTGACAAATAATTAAACTATTAACTATTAAAGAGGTAAGGAGTATGAGGTAAGAGGATACCACAGGGCGTTAACATCTGCGAACATTTCTCTCACCTCTCACCTCTCTCCACTCACCTCAAAAATATTAACCAATTATGAATTATGCATTATTTAAGTATCTTTTTCCCCTGATGTATATAAACCCCAGGCTGAAGGGGAGCAGCTGGGAGAAGGCGACCATTCAGGTCGTACCAAGGTGCTGCATCAGATTCTTCACTGTTCACTTTTCCCTTTTCACTGATAGCTGTTGACTCGCTCTCGTCACGAATGGCGATAGTGTTCTTGCGTGAGGGGGCATCAGATGATGAGATGTTCCATACGGCTATAGGCAATTTTCCTTCTGGCACTCCAAGGTAGGCACAGTTGTTGGGCAGACGATCCGCATCCTCGTCGCCCCATACATGCAGACGGTAGAAGCCAGCTGCATCGGTCTCTGTGATTTTCGGTCCCCATCCGCTACCGAGGGTGTAAGTCCAATGAACATTCGTCAAGATAAACTTCTGCTTGCCATCTGTATTCACCTCAAGATATTGCCGCCCACCATCGATGACGGGTACCATCATGTTGTCGGAAGGTATGGTAGATGCTTCGCATGTGTACGATGGGTAGAAGAGCGGCACCTGATATATCTCTGAGGCCACATTGTTATCCTGACGGAGCACGATGCCAGTATTTTCCGGCACATAACCCGTCTCCAGAATCGGTGTCAAGGCAACAGTAGCAGTCTCGAGGTCATAGCTGTCGTAGCAGACGGTATAGGCGTTCGCGTCGTTCGAGGTGAAATAACCCGTCAGACCGTGGTCGATGCTGTGGTCGCGACTCTCTGTAGCCCAACCGACAGAACCTACAGGATGCATATCCTTCATGATATGCGTCACACCTATTTTATATATCTTTGTGCCTGTAGCGAAGGAAATCAACGACGGACCAGCATCCGACACCTTATATTTATATACACCCGTATTGGCATCCAGACTACCGATAGACACATCGGTCACCTCTGTGGCATTTGTCACAGAGACAGGTTTGATAGTCGAACTGACATAAATCCAGTCCTGCTTCCCAGCATTCAGGTCGGGAATCGTGACCGTCGTGTTGGTCAGCGTATAGATGCTCCAATCCAAGTCAGGAACGGCAGACGCACTACGGGTAATCTCTACAGCCGTCACATGTACCGTATTCGTATTCATGTAGAGATAGAAGTCGCTCCGTCCATCCAGACCGTCATTTGTTGCTACCGTGTATGTGATTGTCTCCTCTACCAGATGGCTGCTAAGCATCCGAGATTGCGCCACATCACTTTTCGAAGCCGTTCTGCAGAAACTGATGCCTGCATCACGATTGTTATATGCATTATAGGCCGTTACGGTGATGATGTCACCCGCCTGCAACGCACTTGAAGGTATCAGACGGATATATTTCGTCTCACCATCATCGAGTCGGCATCCTATACCACCGTGGGGTATCGACGATTCTTCAATCCCCACGTTTGCATGTATCTGCACCTCTCCGTTGCCTGCCTCCTGCAAGGTGGCAGGATTGCTCCAAGTACCCTCAGGTTCCTCATCCGTACCGCCCGTCCTGTTAAATGTAGCATAGTCAGTAATTCGGAACGACAGCATCGGTTCGCGCATATCAGCAACTGAAGCTCTGCTCCATCCACTCGCCACATCGCTGGGCAAGTGGTCCACGTGCATGGTGATGGCTCCATCAAAACCCAAACCATCCAACTCATCCTTCGCCCATTTGTCTTCATATTCCGCACCCCTGAACGCACTCAACGCTCGATCTTGTGTTACCAGTACGGCACCTGGCACATACTGAGAACCCATATCGTCGCTGTTGTCCGTATTCAGCGTGAACTGACCATTTCCGTTCTTGATCCAGTTGGTCGGAGCCTCACCGCTGAACTTCGAATCACTCCCCTCTGCCTCGATACTGTAAAGCACATTATCCGACTGACCTGTCACACCGCCTCCTGATAGCTTCGTGAAGTCCCACGTGTAAGGATAGGTCTGATGAGGAGCCGAACCAATGGTCAGCGTATAGTCGTTCGTATAACCAATCACATACTTCATGTCGTTCGTGTAGTTGTTCATACGTATCGTCACCTTACCCCAACCGCTCGTAGCCTTGATGACTCCGTTGTTGTACGAGTTGTTCCTCGACTGCCATGGGTCGTTATACATCTCCAGTCCCACGATATTCTTCCGCAATTCATAAAGCCGTTCCTTCTCTTCGTCTGATACAGGGTAAGCATCCTCGTCAGTGAAATACTCAGGATTATAGGCAGCATTCGCACCTGTGACGCATCCCGTATGGTCATAGTCCACACCCAACGTCTGACTGTCGTCCACCTTCCGCCTGTAACCTTTCAGCACATACACCGCAGGACCTGTAGCAGTGGAATACAATTGGTTACAATAGTTGAAAGTATAACCTTGTTGGACATTATCCAAAAGCATCGTAGTGGGTGCAGGAGTGTTGTTGCTCAGGTTGATGTCGCGCATGGTAGTCCGATAAGGACCCTTATAGATACGGACCGACTGGATGTCGCAATTACCGTTATCCCTCAACGTGAAGGTCACATCACCTCCAGTAGCAATAAAAGAATAATATCCGACAAAACGGGTGATCGTTCGCTCTGCCGACTCTGTGATCTCGAACTCCTCATCGACCACTTTGCCACGCAAATCCGTTACGTTGGTAGCCGTGAACTGCGAACCCGAACCACTCGCATCATGTCGCCACATAATCTCCACAATATCTCCTGCCTCCAACCTTGGGATTGTAAACGAGGAATTATTGTCGCGGATACCTACACGAGTAAATTCTTGATTGTCATTTCGTATATAGAAACGTTGGAAACCTGTGTTGAATACCAACCCTGCCGTCTCTTCAATGATAAACGCATTATCACCAACAACTGGATTATTGTGATACCATTGCGGGTTACGACCTTCACCCGTAGCATTCTTGAACATCGCCGTCCATACGTCACCGTTATCGTCTGTCGTTGTTGTCACTGGAACAGGAACAGCTTTCAAGGCATCCGACGTATTCAACCCACCCAACGTCTCATAGAAATTCCATACATGACCAGGATAATCAGTAGCAGGATATGCTACAGTAAGAACATAATAAACCGTCTTGCCTCCACCCGTCGCCTGAATCTTCAAGGCGCCACCTGCTGTGATGCCGCTCAATTGTCCTGTACTGCTGTTAATGGTGACACCCTTACCAACCAAATCACCCGCTACACCAACAATGCTATAGACAGGTGCCGCCATATCGGTAACTGTTTGCTGATAGTGCCCATCAGCTGGAATAGCTGTAATTGCATACGACTGTTCGAAATAAGCATCAGTATAGGAAAGCGACTTCAAGGCAAAAGTAGCATACTGCTGAGCATAGAGATAATATGTCCTGCCTGCTTGCAGATCAAAGGTGCCAGAAGCCAACGTACCATTACCTGGGTTGTCGATTGTGCCTTGTTGTGTTCCATCAAGGTAAAGTATTGCATTCCGGCTGTTATCTGTAAAGTAACCCGTCACATGCAACTTTTTAGCGGTTGTTGTTTCTATCTTATAGACTGTGCCCCATAATGTTCCATTGTTATCGATGGCTCCGAAATTATAACCGTTACCATCAATAATCGTGACACCATAGTCGCCATTGATACTTCGTACCACAGGAATATCTGCATCTTTGCTGAACGATAATGTCATTCCATCGAGGGTTACTGTATTACTGCTGAACATACCAAGGGTTGTTCCTGCATCGAAAGTATTGCTGGTGCATAAACTGCTAGGGTCTATCAGACTGCGCGTCTTGAAACGCAGATAGTAAGTGGTCGATTGCTCTCCATCAGCGGAAGCTGTGACAGTAATCGGATCACCTTCCCACAAGTTGTTTGGCTCACTACCAGTTGTTGCTTTCGGATAGAGGGTGGTGCCATCTTGTCTAAAATAAGAGTTGGAACTGAACGAATAGGAAGGCGTCTTTCCAGTACTGTTGAAGAGCGGCAACGTGTAGTTCAAGTCTTCAATATAGGCAATCTCAGCTCCATGAGGAAAATAGAAATCGCTGAATGTGACCGTAACATTATGTAGATCAACACGGGCGTTATCAAGCCACGAATAGGCTTCAATGAGGGTTGGACTGCTGACAGAGGTCCACACATCAGTAGCACTATAAAAAACAGTCCCGTCTAATGCTTTCACTATCGAGTAGGAATAGGTATGTGCAATACGGTTGAAAGAAAAGTTTATTTGTAACCATTGATCGAGAGCCGGTGACCAAGCTGTTTCTACACCATTTACGTTAAAGGTATTGTTATCCTTATTTTCACCAAAACGCATGTAAAGACCATCTGTGTTATAGGATGCTTTGGAGGAACCATTAGCTGTCATTCCGCGGACGCTTTTATCGCCGAAGCCTATCATCCAACGCGAACCGCCGGGAATATAACAGTAAAATTGAATATTCACCGTACCTACTGTTCCTATACCATCTATACCACTTAAGTCAGCCAAAGCTAAAGCATACACATTTGATGCATTGCTTGCTGTGGTAAAGGAGCCGTCACCATTGTCTATAATGCGATAAGTCGCTTGCCAAGGAATTGTTCTGGAAACAGCCCAAGCATTTCCTACTCCTACCATCAAAAACAGCAGAAGCAACGAAATTGTAAGTTTTACATTTCCCATTTTACATTTTACATTTCCCATTTTACATTGGCTTAAAGCGTTTCGTTTTGAATCCTTATTGCCCAGCCCAGGACATTGATGCGGATGGTGACATATTTCCAGGTTTCCTGCTCACCTGTTCCTTCGATACCGAAGTCGAGGCGATAATCATATTCACGGTCAAGATATTCCTGAATGCCATAGTTCTGAATCTCGTAGGCATTACGAGCCAGAGAGAGATAGTAGCACAGGTCGATGTTCACAATCTCGTGACCCGTCTCCTTATTACGAATGATGAGTCGAGGATTCTGACGGGCATCATCGTGCTGAATGAGTCGTGAGAGCGTGAAGTCGTAGTGGGCATTCCGCTCTGCTATGGTTCCTACTGTTGAACTGTCAGATACAGCAGTTGCTGTGGTCCATGAGGCAAAGGGATGATAAACAACAGACTGCAACGCTGGTGCTGGGGCATTATCGTAGCCGAGTGTCGGATGATTATCTGTGACAAGCACCTCGTATCGCTCATGTCCGTTATCGGTAGGATGGTCACGACGGAACACCATCACGTTCAGGTCGTTGGTCAGTCGCATCAGAGGAATGACGGCTTCGACAGGTTCGGAGCCTGAGACATCTACGCTGGCAGGTTTCAGCGTATTCCAGAGAGTATCGAGCCGCAGCGCAGGCACATCGCAATTGGCATCTGTAGGAACTGCGAATTGCAGTTGCGACATCGGTTGACCAACATCAGGAACAGAGACATTGAATCCAGCTTCCGCAGCTGAACGACCCGTAGCGTAAAGACGATATTTGCCAGGCGTCAACCCTTCGATATTGAACCCGAACGAAGGATCACGCAACGACTGATACGCAGCGGTGTTGCAAGCCGTCAGTGTATCGACAACCGTACCTGTTGCAGCATCCACAACGAAGACCGTCACTTCCTCCACATGGTCGCTGAACATATTCGCTCGCTGTGTGTTATAGTCGTAACGAAGCGTGATTCGCAACAGATTGCGACAGTCGGGACAGTCACTCAAATCCTCCTTCATCATCGAGCATGATGCCTGCAGCAGAGCCGCAACAACAATTGCGACTTTCGACCATGCTCCGTATTTGTTCATTTGTCTCATATTCCGTTTTTTTTAGTAATTTATCGGTTTTGGAACCGGATCGCCTATGGTTGATGCGTTCGTAAACGTCAGATTATAGGCGTTATTTCGTACCACGCCAACCCCATGGGTGGCATCGTGTCTAATTGGATAAGTATAGTACACCTTTCCATCGCGGAAACCAGTAAGGAGACCGCTGAGCGTATTCGACAGATCCACAAGGGCTGCACGCTCCGCAGAAGTGAAGCTGTTGTTCGTCAGGGTGACGGTCACAGTACCATTACCATTGATGACCAAAGAAGGATATTTGAATACCTCCTCGGCCGACTTATCCTTAATCGCATAGAAATTCGGACTAAACGTCTCTTTCCATCCGTCCTTACAATACTTGATGAACTTGTCTGCACTCGTGAAGAAGATGATGACAGATCCCCATAGATTATACAGATAGCAGTCGCCCAACAGGAAGGAGCCTTCCTTCAGCTGCACCTCCACGATGACTTGTGTCTGATTGGCTGAGACATCGGTGGTGTTCTCCGCTATATAGACAGACTCGCCATTCGTGTACGAGTGTTGCCTGTAGAGGTCGAAGATGTCAGGCGTATGCGTATCGAAAGCACATAGTGAGCCTGTAATTGATGTCGCCCAGTTCTGTGCAGCCGTATAATCCTTTCGGATGGCATAACTCTGGCTGTTATAATTATGCAGAGCCCAAGTCAGTCGATGGACTGTAGGATGACGAGTTGGATCGTCATCAAGTTTGATAGATTCAATGATTGTCGCAGTATTCGTCACCTTCACCCTTGCTGCTGCTCGCTCCACATTGATGGTGAGTCTGCTTCCTGCAGCAGCCGCACGCTCCGTATCGTAGAGATAAGCACTTGTTACCTCAGGCATGATGTAGCCATCCTGCGGTGCATTCGACATGAAGAGACCCACGTGCTCGTCCGTACTTCCCACCGAATCAATCCGTAACGTCTGGATTTCACCTATCGTCTTGTTCGTCAAGTCCGTACTGTGATGATAGAGCGTGTTGTCTTTGATGCTGAAGCCTGTTGATGTGGTGTTCAGCAAAGCAAGTACATAAAGATGCCCATCGTACGGATGTGTTCCGACCAGACGCTGAGTGATGTTTACAGAGCTACTGTTGCCAGGATTGTTGATGAGTTGGTCTATGACGACAGCACTACGTAGTGTAGCCGTCGATTCATCGTTGCCTTCGAAGATGCACAGAATACCATCGTAGACAGCGTTCTCTTGGGCTGTTGCCGCTTCAGTGGCTCGAGTCACAGCTGTACGACTGTTCACGATGTGCAGGTTGATGTAGCTGCTGTCAACATGGCATACCGCATCCTTGTCGCCACCCTTCAAATCGTCGGGCAGGACATCGCTCTGGCACGCCGTCAGAAGCAACGCTCCTAACAGCAACCATACGGGCCATATTTGCAATCTACATCTTTTCATTTACTTAAGTCTAAAGTCTCCTGTCTTGTCTCCTTGTCTTCTTGTCTTCTATTCCAATTAACCTACTAACCGATTAACCTACTAACCAATTAACCTGACTTTAAACTATCAACTATATTATGCATTATGAATTATGCATTATGAATTATCCAAGTTCTGATCATGTGCCTCCCATCCGCTGATTTGCAAAGTAGCATTCAGCAACTGCTCCACCTTATCGTCGGCATCTGCCGTCAGGGGTGGAATGACGGGTGAACCCACATGAGTCACACTATTAATACTGAGACGATACCAGTTGTTACGCACAACACCATAACGACCCAGATAGTTGGTTTCGTCGCCACCATAGACCTGTGTCGCGCTGTTGCTGCTCATCGTACCTGACGAACTCCACGGTGTCTGTGTATCGTCGAAGTGACGTATCAGCACACGATAGTAGCACCATCCATGCTCGTAAAACTGCAACTTGATATTGTTATCGCAATAGGTCTTCAAGTCGAGGGCATCAAAGGCATTCGCTCCAGCAGAACCTGCTGCACGTGCCGTCTGTGTTACGGTAAGCACTTTGGCATCTGTCAGTCCGAAGCCCGACTCGCGGCTATCAACTGTGATGGTCACATGTCTTGGTTCTCCTGCGGCATACTGGTTTACCCAATCACGGAAGCCCTTGTTCGTGTCCATCAGCCATTCGCGCAAGTATTCATCGATGGTCTTGGCCGAAGCCACCTTATTCGACCGTCGAGGCGCGAACGTCTCAGAAGCACTGGTACCTTCTTCCGACAAATCGTTGGCAGGCATCTGATAGATGACATCGCTACCTGTCACACTCGTCGTGTAGAAGTGGTTACCTCCGTTCAGATTGAGTGCCACCAATACAGAAGTTGAGCACTCATCCGTCATATGAGCCACATCGAACGTGTTCTCTGCGCAGTAGTCGCTCTCTCCCATCGCCTTCCAGCTCTTCATATCAGCCGTCAGACTCGTCGTTCCGTTATAGTTGATGTCCGTCGCCCAATAGGTGCGATACTGCCCGTTAGGCAATGCTGCCGACTCCACGAACCGTTTCGTGGTTGTGTTGTAAGGCAACCAGACGTCATCCATACTTCTCACCAGACGTGACTGCATGTTGTAGTTGAAAAGCGAGAAGTAGAAATCTTCCGAAGCAAAATCAATATTCGTATTACCCTTGACATGCAGGTCAAGACCGTCAGCCAACTGCGTAGTCACCTTTGCAGCCATTCGTTCCAGGAAGACATATCCTGCCGGCATAGCGACAGCATCTTCCTCTGTCGGAGCAAAGGAATTCGGGTCAACCTCAGTCAACGTAGTCACGTTTCCCGTACCGTTGTTAGCAGACGCTAACGGAGCATTGGTCATCACGTAATACACAGTCTCGTCAATCGTATTCGTTGGACTTGAGAGCGTCATCGCCTTGATGGCAGCAAACGTCGTTCCCACGTCAATACTTGGCGAAACATTGGCAATTGCCAACAGATACAGCTTGTCGCTGTTACGGATGTTACTGTTCGTAATTTGTATGGTGACAGACGAGTGATGAGTAATCTGCTGATGCATATCCGGCACCCAATCATAACTCACATCGTAGATGCTGGCCACCGTCAGTTCATCCTCCGTATCTGTACTTGAACCGTGGAACAGTACGAGCTTCATCGTCTTGATGGCATATTCGGCACCAACCCCGTCGTCGAATTCCGTTCGGGTCATCTCTTCAGGCAATCCAATATTGAGTTTAAGCCAAGCCTTACCCTCCGCGTTAAAGCGCGAAAGGACATCTACCGGCTGATTCTCCACTTCTGCACCGTCATCATCATGACAGCCCATCGGTAGCAGCATAGCCAGCAGTAAGACAACGACTTGCAGATATCGTTTCTTTCTCACGTCTTTGCTCAATCTATTGCAAATGCGGGGCAGGGGCGTCCCCGCCCCGCATGTTACAATTATGAAAATGTTGATAAAATGACGTTATTAGAGCTCAGCAGCTTGAGTTCGCTTTGCCCATGAGAGGACATTGATACGGAACGCAAGATAGTTGTCAAGCTCGTCATCTGGTGTATCAGGCCAAGTTCCAGTATGAGGTGTCGCATCGCCTAAAGAACGTACACTACTTACAGAGATGTCATACCAGTTATTACGCAGCACTCCATAGCGGCCCAAATAATCACCATCACGGTTTGATGCATTGTCTGGATAGATTGCCGTAGAATTAGGTGCTGTGTTAGAACCATATTCTGTTGTATTCCATGGTGTCAGGACATCTCCAAAGTGCTTGATACGGATGTTATAATAGCTCACGCCGCCTTTATAGCAATATACTGCTCCTAACGCAGATCTCAAGTTAGTATAGAAGGTGGTTTCATTATAACCAGTACCTAACTTTCCAGCAGCAGGTGTCACCTTGATTTTCGTTGCATCGTCTGGGTCTAATTCCACTTGTCCTGCTACTGATGTTGTTGGCATCACTACTGCGACATCGGCAGTGGTAATAGTTCCCAGTACTCCATCGCCTGCCAAGACATAATAAGCAGCCTCCTGAATCTTTGCAATCAACAGATCCTTAGTATATACATCCGTCTTCTGACCTCCAAAGGTATAAAGGTCCTCTGCATCAGTTCCAGTTTTAGCGGTAATAGCCAATTGTACCAGTGTAGTGTTGATCATGTTCTGATGATCCACATCGAAAGTATTCTCATAACAGTACTTGGGATTCGCGGTACCGAATGTACTATAAAAATCACCAGATGCATACGTGTTCAGTGTGTACGTTTCTGATGTAGCCCACTTGTCATAACCTACACTCTTAGCAAAATAGGTACGATAGAATCCGCTAGCGGTGTTTGCTCCATCATATATTTCCGTATTGCCAATGTAGCGATAAACACCACCAGTCACATTGCTCTTCAGAGCGCGGAAATCTGTATCACCATCGGTAGAACGAACAAGATATGTGGAAGGTGCGGTATTATCAAGCATCCAGCCTGTTACTTGCCATTTCAATGTTTTTGGTGTTGTTTCAGCAACTTTTGAATTTGTCATAGTAGCAGTACCATCATTCTGTTCCATCGTCACCTTAGCCACACCACGCTCTACGTAAATCTGATCGTAATCTGCTCCTGCTTCAGCATCAGCCTCCGTCTTATAGATAGCATCCGCCGTGATAGGGACAAGTGTTGTAGTTGCACCTGATAATAATGACGATGTTGAACCAGAGCCGTTAGACAGCGGCGCATTGGCCATGAAGAAGCCAGCAGAAGTCATGCCTGCTGCATCAAGGGTACTGATTGATGTAGTCAGCATCTTGCGGAAATCAGAGAACTTCGTACTCGTTGTCAAAGCCGTGCTGTTCACACTTAATCCATCATTGGCCGTCACTTCAAGGATGCCATTGTGATTTAATACAACAAGTGCCCTGTAACCTGCAACCACGCTTGAACCAACCTGCTGTACCACTTTTTTGGAATAACCCGTAACATTGTGGGATGTAGTTCCCATCCATGGGGTCGTGCTGACAGAATAAGCGGCAACGAAGGTAGCATCATCCTCTTTCGTTGCATTGCTAAAGATAATCAAAGTCGCGTTCTTGATGGAATACTCTGTAGGCAGACCATCATCATACGTTACCTCACCAGCGTTATCCGTACCGTCTGCACGTGTTGCAGCTGCAGGGGCTTGTGGTAGATTAATACCTACAGCGATAAATTTGTTACCGCCGTTGTCACCTGTGGAAACATTCTCCACATCATTGTCACTTGAACATGCAGTCAGCAGCATACCAGCTGCGCATAAAGCTGCAAAAAACATTCTTTTTCTCATAATTGTAAAAATTTAAAGGGTTAATAAAAAAAATGATTTAAAAAGTTTTTATGTATTTCGTTTTTTCCCATTTTTGAGGTAAGAGGTAAGGAGTAAGAGGTAAGACAATGCATAATGCATAATGTAGAATGTAAAATGTAGAATGTTAACACTCCCCCTTGGGGGAGTAGGGAGGGGGCTCCCTCTCACCTCTATCCACTCACCTCTCACCACTAAATTGTTTCAGATTTTCCAGCGCATCCTCCAAAGAACCAGCCTGACGGAAGTAGTCTTCAGCTGCTTTCAGATTACCCCGTTTGGCGGCAAGAACGCCTCGCAGGTTCATAGCCTCAGCACTACTGCCAGCTTTCGACAAGTAGCGTGCAGCTGCCTGGAGGTCATCACGACGAAGGGCAATCACAGCAGCATTCAGGTTGGCGGTCTCGTCATCTGGATACATTCGCACAGCAACTTCAAACACCTCGTTGAAGTCGGACGAGCCAGGTTCGTAGGTCTGAGCCACGAGGAACAGCTCGTTCAGACTCAGCTGCTGAGGATGGGTCTTGACGAGTTGGATAGCTTCCTCCACAGTGAACGGACGGATGGTGTAGCTCACCTCATAGTCGCTGTGACGAAGTGCTGGGAAGATGCTATCAACCATCAGCTTCCACTCCTTCGGTATCTCACGTTTCAACTTTCGCTCCTTCTGATCGGGTTCCAGACTCTCATCTTTTGCTACAGAAAGAACCAACTCTCTCCCCCTAAAGGGGGTTGGGAGGTCCTTAATTTTTTCCACCAGTCCTTCCCAATCCTCTGGTGTGGATTCCACACTAAAGATATCAGCAGGCAGGGTCATCAGCAACTGCACATAGTCCTTGAAAGCCTGGGCACGTCCCTCAGCCAGCCGTGTGTTGTTCGCATAGCTGCCCTCAGGCGATGCATAACCATGAATGCTGATATGAGTAATCGAGGTGTTCGGGTCTTGACGCACGGCATCGATGGTCTGCCGCACTTTGGCCAGTTCCTCTGTATTTCGACGGTATTCTGGTCGTATGTCCGTCGTGTTGACCACAAAGTCCAGATAGGCACGCCCACTGAGGTGACGCACTTTCTCTGCTTCTGCCTTCGGTGTAACGAAACTGAAATGATAGACAGGTGCTTGCCGCACGATGGCCGTCGGGGTCGGATCGGTTACGACAACTGGAGCAACGACTGGAAGCGTTTTCTTCTTACCCAGCACATAGGCGATATTCAACGCCAGCTTCGTGGGAACGACTGCGTTGCGGTGATTCCTGCCCAAGAGGGCACCACAGACCTCGTTCTCGTATTTGTCGTATGCCGAGTGAACAAATCCCAGACCGATAGCGGCCTCCATGTTCCAATGGTCGGAGAGACGCCAGGCATAACCATAAGTCAGACCGCCTCCGACATACCACCCCTCATACCGATGGTCACGAAAACCAGCAATATTGAACTCACCACCCAAAGCATGGATTCCAAAGAAATGACCACGGAACGGTTCTTTCAGCCAACTGCGGTATTCGGGCATCAGCGACCAATGGCGCAGACTCTTCGTGTCGCTCAGTCGCCAGGGATGAAACCCATAGAACAGCTGAAAGGTTGATCGACGGCCTGTCTTCAGTTCCAAACCGACGTTAGGCGTCAGCGTAGCATCATAAAGAAGGTTGTTCTTCAGACTAAAAGTCTGAGAATAGACAGGTATCGACAGTACCGCCATCACAGCAGTCACCAATAGATGTTTTTTAGTCATAAGTTATCAGTTATCGATTGTTATCTTTTAAGTATTAAGTATCGCATTCGCTCAACTCTCTTTTGGGAGTTCAGGAGTTTCAGGAGTTCGGGAGTTACAGACGATACCAGAGGATGTATTCATCAGCAGTCTTTTGTCTGACACTCCTGTCACTACTGTCACTCCAGCCACTCCTTGCGTCAACTTTAGTTGAGTTATTAAGCGACAAAGATAGAAAAAAGTTAGGAGTTAGGAGTTATGAATTAAGAAAAAAAGAAATTATTATGCATTATGAATTATGAATTATGAATTATTTTGTACTTTTGCAGTCGAAAATGAAAAAGCATAGTTATAAAGAATGGTTTGCGGCCACAAGGTATTGGTCATTCCCAGTATCTACGATGCCGCTCGTAGTTACCTTTGCATATCTGTTTGCAAAGGGAATGGTACCCAGCGGATGGATGCCCTGGGTCATACTTGTATTATCGTTGCTTGGGGTCGTGCTGCTACATGCAGCAGGTAACCTTTTGAGCGACTGGTTCGATTACCGCTCAGGTGTGGACAACAAAGATGCTTTTGCTGTTCCCAATCTGGTATTCGGGAAGTTTCAACCCAAGGAGTATCTGGTGTTCAGCATCATACTCTTCATCGTAGGATCGCTGTTGGGGTTCTGCGTAATCGCTTTCCCACCCCTATTCGGTAGTGTCGGAGGAGGCATTGGAGTACTGGTGGTCGGCATCATCGCAGTTGCACTCACAGCCCTCTACTCGTTCCTGAAATACCACGCTCTTGGCGACCTGAACATCTTTATCATCTTCGGAGTGCTGACCGTTATCGGTCTGGGATACGCAGTCACATCCAGCTGGTGCTGGGATGCGCTGGTGCTATCAGTACCTATCGGCATCATCACCGTCTCTGTGCTCCACGCCAACAACACCCTTGACATCCCGACCGACCGTGCGGCAGGCATCCGTACCTTTGCGATGGTCATCGGTGAGCGGGCCTCTGTGGTACTCTACTGCTGCTATATGGTGCTACCCTTCTTATGTGTCATCGGAGCTGTGATTGCAGGACTCCTGCCCCCACTGGCACTCGTGTGCCTGCTGGCAGGAATCAAAGCATACCGCAACTTACGACAGGCAGCCAGCTATCCAACTGTAGGTCGTGAAGCCATGAAGATGCTCGACTTCCACTCATCCCAACTCCAACTCATGTTCTCGCTACTGTTAGCAGTTGGATTAGTCGTTTCACATTGGGTTAAATAAAGTGTATAGTTGATAGTTGATAGTTTAAAGGAGTTCAAAGCCCCCTCCAGCTCCCCCAAGGGGGAGGGAAAGGTTTCAAGTTCCAGGTTCCAAGTTCCAGGTTTCAAGTTCCAGGTTCCAAGTTTCAACTTTCAACTATCAACTTTCAACTGACTTTAAACTATAAACTATCAACTATCAACTTTATTATGCATTGTCTAATGTCTCGTTTTTCACTTTTCACTTTTCTCTTTTCACTTATCCTCGCCGCTCTTCTGTGGTTCTTCATGTTCAGTCCTTGGACAAGCGGGCAATTCAATTTCTGGATAGAGATGTCGTGCGCAGCTGTCATACTTACTACGCTGGCCCTCCTCTTCACTCCCGACCGTAAAGCCCTGTCCCACATAGAGAAACCATTGCAGCAGATTGCTGCAGGTATCGGGATTGCCCTCGCCCTTTGGGGCGTGTTCTGGGTAGGCGACAGACTCTCCACCCTCCTGTTCGATTTCGCCCGACCAGAAGTAGATGCCGTCTATGCCATGAAGACAGGTTTTCCACCCAGCATTATTGCACTCCTCCTGCTGCTACTCATCGGTCCTGCTGAGGAACTCTTTTGGCGCGGATATGTGCAGCGAACACTTGTACGCATCCTACCCCGAAAACAAGCCGCAAACTGGGCATTTATCATAACGACTCTGATATATGCATTCGTACATATCTGGTCCTTCAATTTCATGTTAGTGATGGCCGCCCTTGTCGCTGGAGCCGTATGGGGTCTCATCTACCGAATCAACCCCAAACTCCTCCCAGCCCTCATCATCAGCCACGCACTCTGGGATGCCCTCGTGTTTGTAATACTACCTATCTGATTATTGTTTCAATCTTTCATTTTTTTCATTTTACATTTACAAGTTAGGAAATAAGGCATTTGTCAGGAAAAGACAAAGTCATTAGTCATTAAAGTCATTAGTCATTAAGGATTTCGGATTGGGATTTCATGCCATAAAATAATATATAATAT
>JAFZYE010000048.1 GCA_017616445.1 Bacteroidaceae bacterium | reverse complement strand
TATTTTCATTTTTTCTCATTCTTTAAAAGAAATAATAAGAAAGCTGAACAGTCACAGGGGTAGATATTGCAGGAGAGACGCAACAAAATCATATCTCCCCAGAAAGGAAGACTGGGGAGAGTAAGGTTTATAGTTGAATGGAGATTCGTAATGACTGGAAAGATTCAGTCGTACTCAAATTCCATATTGTTGAAGCTGCAGATTGTCTGCCATTTATGAGGGAGCAATAATCCACCTTTTGTCACATAGAACAGCAAGTGCCATCTATCCGCATCCATATCGTGTATAATATGAATCTCCAGTTTCTCGGCTATTTGCATCTCATGCATTGTGCTGCGTGAGAACATGCTACGGAATAACAACTGGCGACCACTGCCCCATGTAATACCTGGATAATATTCAATTCCTTCATCTGGATAAAGGCTGATGTATTGCGCGATAGTCTGCTTCAAGTTATGCAAAGCCTGTTCGGCTTTCTCCTTCGTATTGAAGACCATGTCCATTCCTTTTGTCTCTCCATTTCCCCCACTTAATGAACCACTAAAGAACTGAGATAATTGTCTCCAAGTATATTTTGTAAACAAGCTTTCATCGTGCTGGTAATGGAGCAACCGTCTTCTGTCAGATAACGGTTCGATGGCGGGGCTGGCCATTTTCAAGAATTTCCCGATATCCAGCATCTTGTTCGCTACGACTGTATCGACAACACAGGTATAACTGAGCCAACAACTACCGTTCGACCCACGTTTTCCTTTATATTCAAAAAGTATATGCTCGGAAGCTCTTTCGATATACGGAACATGATACGCTCTCGATACACGAGTTCCTATTTCATCGTCACCCATTCCCCCGTTTAAAACCATACTGATATGGATGGTATCAGCATCGTCCTCATGATAATCCCAACGGTCATACTGACGTGCATCCTCCCTCAGTTCTTCTATAGTAGCCAGAACCTTTTCATAAATAGCTTGTGTTTGCTCATATTTCAACGTGTAATGTCTTCCATCTTGAAGAGAAGTTGTAACAATTTGATTACCGGTATAATTACCTGTCTTGGAATCAGCGGTGGGGTAAACCGATTGTGAGAAACGATAATTTAGTTCGAATTCATGATCTCTCGGTTGACTGCCTGCATTTACGAGTCTGGAGTCAATCCTTATTCCATACGACTGAAAGAAATCCCTCAGCGCCTCAATCTTGGGATTCGTCAAGCCCTCTCCGAGCGATTGGCAAAAAGCTGAAAATGGGAAGACACTCAATACACAAATAATGGTTATACTCAATCTTCTTTTCATCATCTTACAATGTTACTTTGATATGGTTGTACAAGATATTGGTTCGCTAACAACTCTGAGACAGGAAGCGTAGCAGCCTTAGTATAATCAATGAGAATTGTTACATTCTGCGTTGTGAGCGGCACAGGTGGAAATTTCATGATAAACGCTATACAATCGCCTACCGTTCCGTCCAAATAGAAGAATTTATTCGTTGGATAACCTTCTGAAGAAACAAGTTTCAGCTGTTCGCCTCCATCGGCCTGTATGTACGAATCCCGAGGGAAATAATATCGTGAGGATGCATTTGCTATACGGCAGTCGATATACGCGATGTAGGTAGCTTCTGCTGTAAACCAAGCTGCATATTTGATTGTGGGTTCCTCTGTGAAGTATGGCCGGATGCGAAGAGGATTCTTATAGTGTGGCCATGTTTCGACTTTCATCACATCATACCCTGCTGGCTCCAAACAAAGTCTCGGTTTTTGTTTAGGTGGTATTTCTTTTGAATACCATCCTACTTTGATGCCTGGCTTCCCAGTGAAATGTGATACCAGTGACAGTAGCGTCGGCTCTTCTCGTTTCTCCGCAAACTGCTTCATTTCCTGCAATTCTGTTAGCGTGTAGAAATGCTTCTGATACCGTGAATCTGTATATAAATCGGGCAAGCCGAATATACAGATTCGCTGCATGTATCGTGGAAGCGGCGGAAACTCCAATTGGAATTTCAGTACCTTCCCCTTCATTCCCCGAACGATATTCTTGCAACTCGGCTTTGCATCGCAACCGATGATGCCTCGAAGCAGATACTGGACACCTGTCCGTGGATCCATGATGACAGTCTCATCGTTTGCTACTTCGATACGTTCTTCGTCCGTCTTGCAAAGATGATAGAACGTCAGGATGGTATTCTTCTCGTTTGCCTCAAGTTTCAAAGGGCGCAACAGCAGATTATAATCATTTTCGTCTAATGAAGTCACAGCCGGATTACGCAGTTCATAGTCTGGTTCGTCTGCTTTTAATGGAATGCTTTGCAATAGGCAGCATACTCCTATCATGGATGTAAAAACAATTCGATTCATGTTATTCTGTTATTTTGTTATTTCATTCTTTCAAATTCTCCATCGACAATCCTACTGTATCCTGCCCATTCAGCAGGCAACAGGCGGTCTCCTTGTGTGATGGCCACTAATACCATATGTTGTATCCCCCGATCGCTAATCCGAACATCCAACTTCAGCGTATTTTCATCTAATTGTGAAAACTGGGCGTTGGTTGCATAGAACAATCGGGCATCCTGCGCCCCATACCTTTCGGTTGGAATATAAATATAAGGCATGTCGAAGTGAGTGTCTGTATAATCCTCAATGACCATTTTCATCTTCGCCAAGACTTCATTCGCACGTTCGTCGTTCGGCATTGTAAATACAAAACCGTTTGTTTCACCCTTACCACAAGGCTCTTCATCCATATCTACATAAAACATAAATGCACTATGCCTCCAGATATCAGAACTATGCGACAGGTAGATGCTTCTGCGTTCAATGTCGGGCTGTTCCAAGATGGTACTGAGTTGCCTAAGCAGTTCTTCGAAGTCGAAATGCTGACGATTCTGTTGCACGGATGCAAGCAGACAGGAATAGAACAAATAGCCCTCATTCCGCGTGACAAGACCGTTTTTGTCTTTGGAAGAATAATGCGAGAAAGTCAGATACTCAGCGGCATCCACCATCGTATTCATCTTATCATTAAGCGGTATGGGAGATTCAGCGTTAGCAAATACCAACGAATACATCATGGTATCAGCATCGTTGCCACGATTCGTCCATTTATCCTTTTCCTTTGCTTTGTCCATGAGGGCTTCAATAGTAGCTATGCTTTGCATATCAACGATATGTGATCGTCTGTACCAATCCAGTTTAAGTTCGTCATAGGTAAGTTGACGATTACCATCACCGATTCCCTTTGCTTTTAGAATACTATCTGGGATTATGATATGCGATGGTATTCTGAACTTGTATTGCTTGACCCGTCCGATGTCTGGAAGGTTTTGCCAGATTACATTAACGCTCCCAATATGGTTTGCATTCCATAATCCATAAAGGCTGTCCATCTCAGCCATCGCCACCTGTGCTTTCAGTTGAAAGCCACAAACGCCCAATAGCAATATGATAAAAACGGTCCGTATCATAAGTTCAATTTTTCTGCTCCTGCTTGTTCCGAATCCTGATGTTAGCTGTGAACACCTTTATATTCATATGCATATATTCCTCCTCCTCAGACATCGTCGATTGAGGTTGTTGCATCCCGTTCAACATGGCTTCCAATTCGCCACCATCTTGCACATCAACTGGGGCTGCACGTTCTTCTTCCCTTTCCAACAATTCTTCTTCAATTACAGGAGAGGCCTCAACAGCAGTTTTATGCGACACCGTTTGCTGCCTTATTCTTTTTTGCGGTTTTGGAGACTCTGTAACTTGAGCCGTAAGTGAAGCATCGGGTTTAGTATCTTCCATTGATGGAAACGAGGCAGGATGAATCGATAATGAATCTGTCAACATCTGGCTTCCATTTTCTGCCATCTTTTCCCTGTCTTCTAACACCTTAGTATTCTTATTTAAAAGCATCCACCCAATACCCGCAATAATCAGCAACGATGCAGCAAAACCCGCCCATTGCCACCATCGATGGGTGTTGCCACCAATAGGAGCAGCTATTTTGGCCATCTCAGCCATCACTCGCTCTTTTACCTTGGGTGAGGCATGATACACCGCCTTTGGTTTCAGTTTTTTTTCTATGTCATTTATCTTCTCCATAAGCTTTTCGAATTTTATCGATTGCATATCTGTATCTTGATTTCACAGTAGGTTCAGGCAATTCCAAGACCTTAGCAATCTGTCGGAAGTTAAGGCCGTCAGTACAATGCAACCTGACAATTTCTGCCTGTTCTGGGGGAATCATCTGCAACAACCTGTTGATACATTCGTATTCTTCATGCATTTCTTTATCTGCATCACCCTCTGCTACTATCTGCGCAGCTCCCTCCAAACCTGTCATCATCACAGGAGGCTGTCGCCTAAGGTAATCAATGCAAGCATTCCTCACTGCACAAATCAAATAATGCTCCGTCTTATCGATGCTGGAAAGATTCTCCTTCGATTGAAACAACTTTAGCAAGACATCCTGCACGATGTCTTCAGCATCCTCACGATGCCCCACACGAAGATAGGCAAAACGAAACAACCAGTCTTGTTTAAGATTGATGATTTCCTCCATTTCCCTGACTCTGTCCTCTGCCTGTTTCATGTTATACCTGTCTCTATCTATAATGACGCAAATATATGAAAAAAGATTTAAATAATGGAAACAAAAATGGGAAAAATTTGGTGGTTTCAGAATAATCTGTTATCTTTGCAGACGTAAATAACTTATTTTAATAATACACAATTATGAATGCAGACAAAGTAAATTTGTTTATTGCTTCAAAAGGTGACAATTTCCCTTCTGAATCAATTCCTATGATTAAGGAACGTTTGACAAATCTCTCAGACGACAACGAGTTAGCAGTTATGGCAATGGATTTCACCAATCCCGTATTGACAATTGTTCTGTCAGTATTCTTTGGTGAACTGGGTGTAGACCGTTTCATCATCGGTGACATCGGTCTTGGAATCGGTAAGTTGCTCACTGGTGGAGGATGCGGCGTATGGTGGCTCATCGACCTCTTCCTCATCATGGGTGCTACGAAGAAGAAAAACTTCGAGAAACTGATGACAGCAATTGGCTAACACATGAAACAGGCAGAATACATCCAAAGCATCGAGATCAAAGCCCTGTGGAAGGGTGGCAAACACATCAAGTGGGAGCTGAATCCGCAGGTGAACATACTGAGTGGTATCAATGGGGTGGGTAAAAGCACCATCATTAACCACTCAGCTAAATCGCTGAAACTCATCGACAGTGGTGAGATGCATGCGGGCGAAGTGGCGCAGGGGATCACTATCAAACTCTTCCCTGAGGATGCCACCTGCATTAAATTTGATGTCATCCGTTCGTTCGACCGTCCGTTGCTCAATAGTAATCTGCTTGAAAAATTGGCTGATACGCGTGTCAAGACCGAACTCGATTGGCAAATCTACAAGTTGCAGAAGCGTTATCTCGACTATCAGGTAAATATCGGTAACCAGATGATTGAGATTCTCACAAGCGGCAACCCTGAGGACCAGATGAAAGCTGCGTTGGTGTCTGTGCCGAAGACCAAGTTCCAGAATATCATGGACGAACTCTTCAAGGACACCAACAAAACCATCGACCGCAAGAGCAACGAGATTCAGTTCTTTCAGAACGGAGAGGTGCTGACTCCTTATCAGTTGTCATCGGGCGAAAAGCAGATGCTGGTCATCATGCTGACGGTTCTAGTAGAAAACGGAGAGCACTATGCCCTGCTGATGGATGAGCCAGAAATAAGCCTCCATATTGAATGGCAGAAAGGACTGCTCAATCTCATCCGCGAACTCAACCCGAATGTGCAGATTATCCTCTCAACCCATTCGCCGGCCCTTATCATGGACGGATGGATGGACATAGTAACTGAGGTGGAAGACGTCACAGTGAAATAGTAGAGTAATGCCTAAGCGTCTGGTCGATAATGTCAATTCACGCTACTTCGAGGCAGCGAATCACATGCGCCCGAAGTGGAAGAAACATAAAGTCATCGTATACGTAGAAAGTTACGATGACATCTTCTTTTGGCGTGATGTGTTGTCAGAATTCGAAACTGATGATTTAGGTTTTGAAATCGTACTTCCTTCGCGCTCTAATCTCAGTAGGGGTAAGAAGTCGGCAATCACAAACAACTTGGGTAAGGGACTAGGAACGAGCATGATTGCCTGTGTGGATGCCGACCTTGATTACTTGCTGCAGGACTCAACATCGACCAGTCGGGAAATCAACAACAACCCGTTCATCGTCCACACATACGTATATGCGATTGAGAACTACCAATGCTATGCGGAGAGTCTGCATAACGTGTGTGTGATGGCAACACTGAACGATAAGAAGATTTTTGATTTCGTGGCCTACCTCACAGCCTATTCGCGTAATATCTACGAACTTTTCGTTTGGTCCATCTGGCTCTATCGCAACAATCGGGCAAATGAGTTACCACTTTCTACCCTTTGTAATATTGCTACGGTGCATAAGTTAAACATCGCAAATCCCGAAGAGGCATTGGATCGTCTCCGACGTACCGCAAACCAGAAGGTTGCATGGCTTCAGCAGCATGTACCAGAAGCAAAAGGGAAACTTCAGCCGCTCAAGGATGAACTTACACAATTGGGACTTACACCTGATAACGTGTACCTCTTCATGCAAGGTCACCATATCATGGATAATATCGTGATGGATGTTGTCAATCCTGTATGTACTATACTCCGCAGGGGACGTGAGAAGGAAATCAGGTCGCATGCCGCTCATGCACAACAGATGGATAATGAACTCTCGTGCTATCAGCATAGTCAGGCTGCAGTAGAGCAGATGATTCGTCGAAATACTGACTTCAAGTCCTCACCACAATACCGTCAGATGCGCCAGCGCATCGTAAATGTGATAGAAAAAATCAATGCTTGAAATCCAAGACACCCTTGTTTCGCTTGACCTCTTCTCGCAGCATTTCTGTTGCGACCTTTCCGTGTGCAAAGGCTGCTGTTGCGTTGAAGGCGATGCTGGAGCACCAGTTGAGGAAGAAGAAATAGCAGAAATAGAGGAGGCGATGGAGGTCGTGTGGAATGAACTGACCCCAGAGGCTCGTGAGGTGATTCAAGCACAAGGTGTCGTCTATCCCGACCCTTCAGGCGAACTTGTTACGAGTATCGTAAACGATAAGGATTGTGTGTTTGCCAACCACGATGCCGATGGTACTTGCTATTGTGTGCTCGATCGTGCCTATCGTGAGGGACGTACCCATTTTCAGAAACCCATCTCCTGTCATCTCTATCCTGTCCGTTTGAAAAATCTATCTGGCACGATAGGAGTTAACTATGACAAGTGGGACATCTGCCGATGTGGCGTTGAACTGGGATGTAAGCTTTCCCTTCCGCTCTACCGATTCCTTAAGGAACCCCTCATCCGCAGGTTCGGACAAGCGTGGTGGGACGAATGTGACCTTGCATACGGCGAACTGAAGAAGGCGGGTTACCTGGATTAGCACAGGACCAAAGAAAAAGCGGCATCCATGGATGTCGCTTTTCATTTATTTGCAGTTCCTCCCCTCAGGGGAGGTTATGCGGGAACTTCTTAGAGCTTTGGACCAGCTGCTACGAGAGCCTTACCAGCTTCGTTTGTAGTATACTTGTCGAAGTTCTTGATGAAACGTCCGGCAAGATCCTTAGCCTTCTCTTCCCAAGTCTTAGGATCAGCGTAAGTGTCGCGTGGGTCGAGGATAGCTGGGTTTACGTTTGGAAGCGCTGTTGGTACTTCGAAGTCGAAGAATGGGATCTTCTTAGTCTCTGCCTTCAGGATTGAACCGTCGAGGATAGCGTCGATGATACCACGAGTATCAGGAATAGAGATACGCTTACCTGTTCCGTTCCAGCCAGTGTTTACGAGATAAGCCTTAGCACCGCTCTTCTGCATCTTCTTCACGAGTTCCTCAGCATACTTTGTTGGGTGAAGTTCGAGGAATGCCTGACCGAAGCAAGCAGAGAAGGTTGGAGTTGGTTCTGTGATACCACGCTCTGTACCTGCCAGCTTAGCTGTGAAACCAGAGAGGAAGTAGTACTGAGTCTGCTCTGGAGTCAAGATAGATACTGGAGGAAGTACGCCAAATGCATCTGCAGAGAGGAAGATAACGTTCTTTGCTGCAGGACCTGCGCTCTTACCAGCAACCTTCTTCACGATATTATTGATGTGGTCGATTGGATAAGAAACACGAGTGTTCTCAGTAACGCTCTTATCTGCGAAGTCAATCTTACCATTCTTGTCCACTGTTACGTTCTCAAGGAGTGCGTCGCGCTTGATAGCACCATAGATGTCAGGCTCATTCTCCTTAGAAAGGTTGATAACCTTAGCATAGCAACCACCTTCGAGGTTGAACACACCTTCGTCGTCCCATCCGTGCTCGTCGTCACCAATTAAGAGACGCTTTGGATCGGTTGAGAGTGTAGTCTTACCTGTACCAGAAAGACCGAAGAAGATAGCAGTGTTCTTACCTTCCATATCGGTGTTTGCAGAGCAGTGCATTGATGCGATGCCCTGAAGTGGAAGGTAGTAGTTCTGCATTGAGAACATACCCTTCTTCATCTCACCACCGTACCATGTGTTGATGATTACCTGCTCGCGGCTTGTTGTGTTGAATGCAACACAAGTATCTGAGTTGAGGCCGAGTTCCTTGTAGTTGTCAACCTTTGCCTTTGATGCATTGAAAATAACGAAGTTTGGCTCGAAGTTAGCGAGTTCAGCTTCAGTTGGCTGGATGAACATGTTCTTGATGAAGTGTGCCTGCCAAGCTACTTCTACGATGAAACGTACTGCAAGACGAGTTGCTTCGTTTGCGCCACAGAAAGCGTCAACTACATAAAGCTTCTTGTTGCTCAGTTCCTTGATAGCGATATCCTTTACCTGTGCCCATACAGCTTCTGTCATTGGGTGGTTATCGTTCTTGTAACCCTCAGTAGTCCACCATACCTTATCGTGGCTCTGAGCATCGTCAACGATGTACTTGTCCTTAGGTGAACGACCAGTGAATACACCTGTCATCACGTTTACTGCACCAAGTTCAGTTTCCTGACCTACCTCATAACCAGTGAGAGATGGGTCAACTTCAGCTTTGTAAAGATCCTCGAAAGAAGGATTGTGAGCAATCACGGTTGAACCAGTGATGCCATACTTAGTTAAATCTAATGCTGCCATAATTTTCTTATATGCTTTAGTTGTTAAAAATTAATTCCTTTTTGAATGTTTGCAAGTGCTGTCGTGTTCGACTGTTGTCTGCAAGTCCTAAAAAACCATACAAAGGTACGAATTATTTACCATTTAGCTATTTACCATTGGTCTTTTTTCACTGTTCGCTGTTCACTTTTCACTTTTTTCACTTACTTTGCTACACTGATTTTGCAAATGTGCGCAAAAATATTTGGTCAATCTATAGATTTGCATTATCTTTGCAAACGAATAATCAAATAGTTTTACATTCTACATTAAACATTACAAAAATCATGAAAAGACATCTAATTACTGCTATTGCTTTCTTGATAGCGATGGTAGCGATGGCACAAGACGTGAAGATTGAATTTATCACCCCATCAATTGTGCATGTTGTCAAGGGAGAACCAACGAAAACACTGGTGGTAACAGCGAAGCCCATGGAGAAAGGATGGTCAGCATCCAATGGGCAATGGAAAAGTAAAGAACTGACCGTGAAACAGGATGCTCAAGGCAACCTGACGTTCCTCACAGCAAAAGGCATAGTTCTGCTCCGAGAGAAGAATTGTGACGTAAGTGGTGCCCGTCAGACCTTCACACTTGATAAAGATGAGGCAATCTACGGACTGGGTACTATCCAGAACGGTAAAATGAACCGTCGAGGTGAGAAGAAACGCATGGAACAGTCGAACCTCGAAGATTTCATGAACGTACTGCAAAGCATCAAAGGCTGGGGCATTTACTGGGAAAACTACTCGCCTACCCTCTTCGAAGACAACGCTGATGGTATGACTTTCGATGCTGAAGTTGGCAATGGCGTGGACTATTACTTCATGTATGGTGGAAGTGCCGATGGTGTGATCGCTCAGATGCGCTACCTCTCCGGTGACGTTCCGATGTTCCCATTGTGGACCTTCGGCTACTGGCAGTCGAAAGAGCGCTATAAGACCGCTCGCGAGACCGAGGGTATCGTTGACCAGTATCGTTCGCTCAATGTGCCACTTGATGGTATCATTCAGGACTGGCAGTATTGGGGGTCTAACTATCTTTGGAACGCAATGGACTTCCTGGCAGAAGACTTCTCGAACGGCAAGCAGATGATTGATAACGTACATCAGAAACATGCTCACTTTATGATTTCCATCTGGGCAAGCTTCGGACCGATGACACAGCAGTTCCGTGAACTTGATGAGAAGGGTCTGTTATTACCTATCGAAACCTGGCCACAGAGTGGTATCTCACACGTATGGCCACCTGACATGAAGTATCCATCAGGCGTGAAAGTCTATGATGCATTCAGCCCTGTGGCTCGTGACATTTATTGGAAATACCTCAAGACCCTCTATGACTATGGTACGGATGCTTGGTGGATGGACTCTACCGATCCAGATTTCTTCAATCCTAAGGAGAGTGACTATGCTCATCCTGTGACGGGCGGAACCTGGCGTTCTTTGCGTAATGCATTCCCACTCGAGACTGTTCGAGGCATCTATCAGTCACAGCGTAAGGACGATCGTGGCAAGCGCGTGTTTATCATGACTCGTTCTAGCTATGCTGGACAGCAGCACTACGGCTCTAACATGTGGAGTGGAGATGTCAATTCATCATGGGATATGCTGCGTAAGCAGGTACCTGCAGGTCTGAGTTATACACTGACAGGTAATCCAAACTTCAATACTGATATCGGTGGTTTCTTCTGCGGCTCCTACAACACTCGTGGCGGAGGTTCTGCTCCTAAGAACCCGCAGTTCCAGGAACTCTACGTACGTTGGATGCAGTACGGCTTGTTCTGCCCGGTCTTCCGCAGTCATGGTGCCGATGCTCCACGTGAGATATGGCAATTCGGCAAGAAGGGTGAGCCCGTCTATGATGCTATCGAGAAGCAGATTCGTCTGCGCTACCGTCTTATACCTTATATATATAGTATAGCATGGCAGGTGACCTCGAACAACGATAGCTACATGCGTCCGCTTTTTGCTGATTTTGCTGCTGACAAGACCGTTTGGGACATGACCGATGAGTTCATGTTCGGACACAGCATCCTCGCCACACCTATTGTCAATCCACAATACACAGAAGAACGCATCATCCGCACCAATGAGATGACAGGATGGAATCGCCAGAACGCTACCGATAATTCTCCTTCAGGAGCTGTTGACTTTACGGCCACAAAGACTGCGACAAAGTATCTGCCTAAGGGAGCTGAGTGGTATGACTTCTGGACAGGCAAGCGTTACCAAGGTGGTCAGAATATCACTTTTGAGACATCCCTCGACCGCGTGCCGATGTTTGTCCGCGCAGGCGGCATCTTGCCTCTCGGGCCAGAGATGCAGTATGTAGGCGAGAAAGCATGGGACAACCTTGAAATTCGCGTGTACCCAGGAGCCAACGGATCATTCGTGCTCTATGAAGATGAAGGTGACAGCTACAACTACGAGAAGGGGCAGTACGCTACCATCAACTTCGACTGGAATGACAAAGGTCGCACCCTCACCATCGGTGCACGTCGTGGCAATTATCCAGGCATGTTGCAATCACGAAAGTTCACGGTTGTCCTGCCTGATGGTCGTCAGAAGACCGTTGACTACAATGGTGCAAAGACCGCTGTCCGCTTCTGATGAAGCCTTCATCGTATGGGTGTTAAATTCTGACCTGTTACAATTAATTAATAAGGTATTCAGTTCTCGCTGAATACCTTATTTGCTAGTTATTGGAAAAAAACACGAGTAGAGATAAAATTTTTGCAAAAAACGCTTGCAGATACAAATAATATTTGTATTTTTGCGGCTCAAAAGAAGGGGAGACTTTCAATGTAGGGTTGAAAACGATGAATAAAACTGTTTAGAACAATAACTAATAAATCATAAACCATAAATCACAAGAAGGAGGAAGCCTATGTATTGGACACTCGAATTGGCTACAAAATTGGAGGATGCTCCTTGGCCTGCAACAAAAGATGAATTGATTGACTATGCTACTCGTTCTGGAGCACCACTCGAAGTTCTTGAGAACCTTCAGGAAATAGAAGATGAGGGTGATGTCTATGAGAGCATAGAAGAGATATGGCCAGACTATCCATCCAAAGAAGATTTCCTTTGGGACGAAGAGGAATATTAAACAAACAGCGATGTGGTATCACCACATCGCTTGTTTTTTTGCCCATCTCCAAGTTCCTTCAAGAGTTGACATTACTATCAACTATCTTTGTACCAGTCTTTGTACATGATGTAGTGGCTGGCAATACCTTGGTTGAGTTCCTTAGCTTGTTCAGCGTCTACCTTTTTGATGAATTTTGCAGGTACCCCTCCCCATAGTTCTCCTGGGCCTACTTTGGTGTTTTGGAGCACGAGGGCTCCAGCGGCGATGATGGCACCTTCACCTATGTCGGCATGATCTAGGACGGTGGCTCCCATACCTATCAGGGCGCAATTGTGAACGGTGCAACCATGGAGGGTGACGTTGTGACCGATGGTGACATCGTCACCTATCTCGAGTGCGGCTTTCTTAAAGAGCGTATGGAGACAACTGCCGTCTTGGATATTTACGCGGTTGCCGATACGGATATAGTTGACATCGCCTCGTATGACTGCGTTGAACCATACAGTACACTGGTCACCCATCGTAACATCGCCTACGATGGTGGCATTTTCTGAGAAATAGCAGTCATTGCCCCACTTGGGTGTCAGACCACATACGGTTTTGATTAGAGCCATCGGATGATTTACAATTTAACTATTTTACTATCGTTATGACGAAATAACGTTATAACGTAATTAGGATTATTATAATACTCTAAAAATTTTTTCGTAGCACTTGTCGACTGCACCTGCGTTGCCGTAAATATATTGGCTGGCAGCTTCGCCTGCAGCTTTCATCTTGTCAGGATGAAGGATGAAGTCGTCGACGAGAGTAGCAAAAGAGGCAGCATCGGTGTACTCGAACGAACCTTTGCATTCAAGCAGGGCTTGGGCTTCTTGGAACTTCTTGTTGTTTGGCCCGAACAGCACAGGGATGCCATAGACGGCTGCCTCGGGCACGTTGTGGATGCCAGCTCCAAATCCACCACCTACTAGGGCAAGGTTGCCATAGCGATAGATGGATGATAGTTTGCCAAAGCAATCGACAATGAGTACTTCGGCTTCTTGCAGAACGCTGTCATCTACGGCTTGCTGACCATCCTCGGTGGTGATGTTGGAGTAGAATATGACCTTGCGATCGGCCAGGGCGCTACGTAGCTCACTCAATCGGTGTCCTGTGATTTTATGGGGGGCAATGATGAGTTTCCAGTCACGATGGTTGGCGAAGTAAGGGATGTAGATGTCCTCATCGGGTTGCCAACTACTACCTGCAATGAAGGTAGGCTGTTCGTTGACAAAGGTTTTGACAACGGGCAGATTGGCCGACCGCTGCTTGATTTTGATAACACGGTCGAAGCGTGTATCGCCTACAACCATGGCATTGTCGAGACCAAGGCGTGCCAGCAAGTCTTTCGACTCTTGGTTCTGTACGAAGAAGTAATCGAACTGATAGAGTGGTTGGGTCATGCCGTACCACTTGAAGAAATGCTGATCTTCACGGAAGATGCTGCTGACGCTATAGACTTTGACTCCGCGTTTGTGTGCACGATGAAGGTAGTGGTACCAGAACTCGTACTTGATGAAGATGGCAATCTCCGGGTGAGTTAAGCGTAGGAAAGAGGCAGCATTGCCTGGCGTATCGAACGGCAAATAACATACAACATCAGCACCTTCGTAGTCCTTACGGACTTCGTAGCCAGAGGGAGAGAAGAAGGTAAGCAAAATCTTGTATTCAGGCAACTCCTTTCGCACGCGTTCCATGAGCAGACGTCCTTGCTCAAACTCGCCGAGCGAGGCTGCATGAAACCAGACTACTTTATCGTCCTTCTTGATATATTTATGGAGTTTGATCCAGGTTGCGGCGTCTCCCTTCACCTGATGGCGTATCTTCTTGACAAAGAAGGTTGCAATGATGGCCCCCATGGTGAAGATGTACATCCCGAGGGTGTAACAGATAATCTGCAACTTCTCGTCAATCTTGGACAATATGGTTTGTTTTCGCATTATTTCAGTATATCAATCGCGCGATTCATTCTCCGGATAGTTTCTGCTTTGCCTAAGAAGGCTGCTAACTCGTACATGTCGGGGCCTTGTCCTGTGCCGACAAGGCAGACACGCCAGGCATTCCATGGCTTGCGGCCTGTTGCTTCGCACCATGCTTCTACCATGTCTTTCATTTCTGCTATCGTGAATTCACGGTCGTCAAGTGTAGAGAGTACTCCGATGAGTTCGTCCATCTCCAACGCAGTTCCTTCCTTCCAATTCTTGCGTACGAACTTATCCTCTATGTCGTAGGTCTCAGGAGCAATGAAGAAGAACTTGCAGAGTGGCCATAGGTCACTCACAAAGCTGATATTTCGTTTCTTCTTGTTACCTTCCTTGTCGACGTACTCAATCACTTTTTGCTTCATCATCTCCACTACCTGTGCTTCACGCTCAGGGGTTGATTCGATGCCTTCGGCCTTGAGAATACGATCGAACTCAGGAGTCCACTCCATCGCATCACGCATCATCAAGTACTGGTGATTGAACCACATACCTTTGACATAGTCAAAACGTGCACCGGCCTTGCTGCATTTCGAGAGGTCAAACAAACGAATCATCTCATCCATCGTCATGATTTCCTGATCGTTGCCAGGATTCCATCCCAGCAGAGCGAGGAAGTTGACAACAGCCTCAGGCAGATAGCCTTGCTCGCGATAGCCAGACGACATTTCGCCGCTCCTAGGGTCATGCCACTCTAGTGGGAAGACTGGGAATCCGAGTTTGTCACCATCACGCTTAGAAAGCTTACCATTACCGACGGGCTTGAGCAGCAGAGGCAGGTGAGCAAAGCGTGGCATGGTGTCGGACCATCCGAATGCCTCATAAAGAAGCACGTGGAGAGGTGCACTTGGCAACCATTCTTCGCCACGAATGACGTGGGTCACTTCCATCAAATGGTCGTCCACGATATTGGCTAAGTGGTAAGTTGGCAGTTGGTCGGCACTTTTGAACAGCACCTTATCGTCGAGAATCGATGAGTTGATATTGACCTCACCACGTATGATGTCGTCCACACGGACATCGCGTCCTGGCTCTATCTTGAAGCGAACCACATACTGATGACCATTGGCGATGAGACTGTCTACTTCGTCCTTCGACATGGTGAGTGAGTTGCGCATCATACCGCGTGTACTGGCATCGTATTGGAAATTTTCAATCTCAGCACGCTTGGCATCCAGTTCCTCGGGGGTGTCAAACGCGATGTAAGCCTTTCCGTTGTCCAATAGTTGCTGCACATATTGTTTATAGATATCACGTCGTTCGGATTGCCGATAAGGGCCGTGATTGCCACCGAAGGATACTCCTTCGTCAAACTTGATGCCCAGCCACTTGAAGGCCTCGATGATGTATTCTTCTGCTCCTGGTACAAATCGAGTGGAGTCGGTATCTTCAATACGGAAAATGAGGTCGCCACCATGTTGTTTGGCGAACAAATAGTTATAGAGAGCCGTACGCACACCTCCAATGTGGAGTGGACCAGTAGGACTTGGCGCAAAGCGGACTCTAACTCGTCTTTCTGTCATATTTATGCTAGTTTTATGTTTATGGGTGCAAAGTTAGTAATAATTTACGATTTGGCAATTTACTATTTACAATTTTTAAAGATTTCATGTGATGTTTAGCCGAATAGTTCGCGTAGTGCTTCCTCAACTCGTCGGACACCTTTCACTTCAATTTTGAAGTGGGTGTTCTCTAGTACACTGAGGTTGGCACTAGGGATGAGTATTTTGCTAAACCCTAATTTCTCGGCTTCAGCGATGCGTTGCATGATACGGCTCACGGGACGAATCTCACCGCTAAGGCCTACTTCACCTGCCATGCAGACATCGCGGTCGATACCTGTGTCAACATTACTGGAAAGGACGGCAGCTATGACGCTGAGGTCGATAGCGGGATCGGTCACCCGGATTCCTCCTGCTATATTGAGGTACACATCCTTTTGTCCCAGCTTGAAACCTACACGTTTCTCCAATACTGCCAGTAGCATGTTGAGTCGTCGAAGGTCGAAGCCTGTTGCTGAGCGTTGAGGGGTGCCGTATGCAGCTGTGCTGACGAGGGCTTGCGTTTCGATGAGGAGCGGACGTACGCCCTCAATAGCGGATGCAATCGCTACACCGCTGAGTTCTTCGCTATTCTTGATGTCGCTAAGCAGCAACTCTGATGGATTCGTCACTTCACGCAACCCATTTTGCCGCATCTCGTAGATGCCTAGTTCAGCTGTACTGCCAAAACGGTTCTTGATGGCTCGTACAATACGGTACATGTAGTGCTGATCGCCTTCGAACTGAAGCACAGTATCTACCATGTGTTCGAGTATCTTAGGTCCGGCTATGCTGCCTTCCTTATTAATATGTCCGATGATGATGACAGGAGTACCAGACTCTTTGGCATATTTTAGCAAAAGAGCTGCACATTCGCGTATTTGACTGATGCTGCCTGGACTGCTTTCTACATCTTCTGTTGCCATCGTCTGGATGGAGTCGACCACTACGAGGTCGGGGACAATGGCCTTGATATGCTCAAACACTCGCTCAATCATCACTTCGCAAACGACTTGAACTCCCTGCCCACTTGTTGTGATGAGGTCGGAAGTGAGACGATCGGCGCGCATCTTCAATTGGCGGGCACTCTCTTCACCACTAACATAGAGTACCTTCATTTCGGACAGACGCAATACGGTTTGAAGGATTAGGGTGGATTTGCCGATGCCTGGTTCTCCGCCCAAGAGCGTGAGGGAGCCAGGAACAAGTCCGCCACCAAGAACTCGGTTGAGTTCATTGTCGTGCATGTTGATACGTGGATCATCGCCTGTTTCTATCTTACTTAGGATGAGAGGGCTTGAAAGTTGAGAGTGGTAAGTTGATAGTTGAGAGGAGGCTGTCTTTTTGCCAAGTTTCTGCTCGACGAATGTATTCCACTCACCACATGAAGGACAACGGCCAATCCACTTGGGAGAGTCGTAGCCGCAGGAGTTGCAGACGTATGCGATTTTTTCTTTAGCCATATGATTGGGGGCATTATGTCGTTATTACGTTATACTATTATTTCGGAATTTGTTTAGAATGGGTATCCAACAGCGAAGTGGAGACCGAGACTATCCCAGAACTTCGGCATGTTATAGTAGCTGCGTTTGCCTGTGTCGTAGGGAGCATGGATACCGACTCCGAGATCGAGGCGTAGGACAAGGAATTCGAGGTCATAGCGGAATCCGAATCCCGTACCCAGTGCGATACTCTTGATGAAGCTACCAGAAGCGAGTTCACCAGAGGGGTGGCTGTCATCTTTCCTCAACATCCATACGTTTCCAGCATCTATGAACAACGCACCATTGAGATTACTGACGAGGTTGAAGCGGTATTCAATATTGGCTTCGAGTTTGAAGTCACCAGCCTGATCTAAATAGGTACGACGTCCTTGGTAGTCGTAGTAGCGGCCTGGTCCGATAGCACGTGCTGCGAAGGCACGGATGTCGTTTGCTCCTCCTACGTAGAACAATTCACTATAGGGAGCGTAGTTGCTGTTACCGTAGCTCCACAGCACGCCTGTATAGAATCGTGTAGCAAGGAGACTCTTATCGCTCAACTTGTACTTATGGCGCATGTCGAAGGCTAACTTGAAGAATTGTGAGTACGGACAGGAGAAAAGCTTCTTCCCTTTCTTATAGAAATCTTTCCCTATCAGGACAGCAAAGCCGCTGATAACGTTAGATGACTCTTTGGCGGACAATTCTATTCGGGTATTCAGTCGTCGATGGGTATCCCAGTTATTGTCGTAGGTAATCGTGTACTGCATGGCTGGGATAAACTGATCCTGCAGGCTGACAAGGAGAGCACGGTTCATGGAGGCTATGGAGTCGAACTTGGCTGTTGTGTGTTCCAGGCGGTCGTATGTAAAGGACACAGGTACGACTCTGTGGGAGTAAGACCGCGAGGTCTGGAAAGCATAGGATGCCTCAGCGTTGAAGGAGAGCAGGCGGTAATAGCCTGAACGGTTGAGGTGGTCGAAGTCAAACTTGAACGAGGTTGTAGTGGGATACTTGAATCGTTTCCTACTCAACCCTGGGAATACCAACCATGGATAAGTGATAGAAACCCCTGCTCCTGCATCGTAGGAGTCTATCTGGTCTTGTCCCTTCACGACTTGTGCGCCTTTGGTAAGCCATTCGTATGACCCTTTTAGCTTCAAAGAGAAGGTTTCACCATGTCCAAACGCATTTCGTTTCGACAGGGTGACGGCTGCGTTGGGGCCTATCTGCGAGTTACTCTTCTGCGTAATGTTGAAGTCGAGCTCCACTTCGATGGGTTGGTCCATCGTGACATCGAGACGTACATCAAGTGTGTCGCATGTCTGGGTGGTATCGCGTGGGGTACAAGTGAACTGCAGACGTGAGAATATCTGCATATTGCTTAGGTTGGCCAGCGTTTCCTCCAACTTGCTTTGACTGAATTCCTGATGTCGCCAAAAACGGAAGTTGCGAAACATGACACGTGGGCTGATTGGGTTCTTGTTGCCCGTCCATGCGATTTTCAATCCTTGCAGATCGGTTGAGTCTGTGAAGGCAGCTCTTTCCTCTCCGTTTCCGGCTTGACGTGTTCGAATGTAGGTGCTGATGTTACCGATATACCATTTATGTTGGGCACGCTCAGGAGTGTCGAGGTTCTGCATGACAAGTAGTTTGACTTTTTGAGGAACCATCATAGAGTCGGCATAGTAGTTGATATAGTCGGGACGGTAGAAGTAATAGCCTTGATTGCGGAACTCATTGGTGAGACGGTCTTTTTCCATCTGGAGGTCAACTACGCTGAACTGTCCACCTTCTTTCAGATAAGACTTTTCTGCTGTTGCCCTCACGATAGTATCCTGGCGCTCAGGGAAGTAATAGACGATAGAGTCGAGTGTGTAGGGTTCACCCAATTTGATGTTGTAGTTGATTTTTGCTTTCTTTGGGTTCTTCTGCTGCAGGATGTCATACGTAACATTTCCCTGAAAATAACCGTAGTTCTGCAAGGTGTTGGTTGCGACTTTTATACGTGTCTCAGGGTTGACCATTGTGAGTGTGATGGGTGTGGTACTGAATGCGTCGAACATCCATTTTGAGAAGCCACTCTTGTGGTTGTTCACATATTTGTTGTAAATCCACAATCCGATTGACAAAGGGAAACGCATCGAGGAACTACCCATGAACGAACTGTTGGGAGCATAGGCAAGTGCGGCTTCGACTTCGGTCAGGGCCACACTCTCGGCATACGTGTTTTTCTTGTCTTCCACACGTATCTTCTTGATGCCTGTATAGAGCACCTCGTCTTCTTGCAGTCCGCTTGTGGTGGAGCAGGCTGCGAGGAGAGCCACGATGCATAGGCAGATGATATATTTACTTTGTCTGATCATTCTTTTTTCGTTTCCAGATGAATAAATCACTCAGGTTGTCGAGTTTTTTACGCAATACGATACCAGCTCCGTTCTCCGTAAGTTCGCCCTCCAAGAGGTTGTCGTAGTTCTTGTCATGGAAGATTCGGATGTATTGTGTGCCACCCTTGTCGAGTCGCCATTCGAGTGAAATGTCGTCAATATGTGCACCCGACTCGTTGCTGTTGGTGTTATCGGCATTGATGCGTCCACCTACAACGACATTGAGCCGATCGCTGAAGAATCGTTTGCTGAACTTGAACGAGTAGTCGGTACGGGTCGTTCCGTCATCACGTTTGGTTTGTTCCATACCTACACTCATGTCAACCTTGACAGCTGTGCTAACTGCCTTTCCTGCGATATTGTTGATTTCGCTCTGTAGGAAGTTGTTAAGGGCGTTCGTGGTGTTGAACCCATTTTCGTTAGTGCTCGACAGGTACATGCCTGTAGCCAGGAGGGCGACAGCCAGTTTGTTTTTCTCTTCTGCAGTCAAACCTGCCAGCTCGTTCTGTATTGTGATATCTTCGGGTGCATCGATGGTGAACTCCAGTCCCATATCCTCCAAGGTGTTGTAGATTTTCAATCCCACAACGAACAATACCGAACGGCTTGAGCCGTCTACGTTGCTCACGCTCGCTTTGGTCTGCTCGGTAGCTGTGATGTTCATCGTCGGGTTGTCTGGCTTACCTGTGAACTCGATGTAGCTACCCTTCTGTAGCGTGAAAGTCTTGAGCGGGATAACTGGCAGCGAATATTTCATCTCTCCTTCGTTGATGGTGTATCTGCCAAGCATGTTCACCACTCCCTCGGGTGAGTAGTTCATGGTCAGACTGCCTCCTCCTTGCACATTCACATAACTCTGTTTGTCAGCACTGAACTCACACCGTACCTGCACTCCGTCCTCGATTTCGAGGTTCATCTGCATGTCGATTCCCGTAAAGGTATGTGGTTCGCGTTTCGAAGGGTCAGGTGGAGGAGCCGAGAAGTCAACAAATGTTACGATATCATCCAATCGGTAGTCAACCGACAATGGGGTGTTGGTCATGATGTAGGTGATATCGGTAGCACTCAGCACATTCACCAGACCACGAATCTTCAGGTCGTTGGTGGTTCCGTTCACACGGGCAAAGAAGTCGCCATAGAGTTTTCCGAATAATGCAGACTTACGAGTGCGTGGAGCATCGAATACCAGGAAGTTCTGCCCATACAGACTGAGGTTCATGTTGATATTGTCGAGGTTGGCAAAGTCAACGAACCCGTTAATGGTGAGTGGGTTCTGTCCTGCTCCCAGAACCTTGATGTCGTTGAACGTGAGGTGGCTCTTATCGAACGTAATCGGCTCGTCGGCAATTGAGAGGTCGAATGAGTAGATATCGCTATAGACGTGCACACCTTCGGGGTTCAGCGTACCGTGGAACAAAAGCGTGTCGGTAGGTCCTGTTACTGATATCATACCGTTCACAACACCGTCGAGTGCACAGATATTATCGGGGATGAACGGATTCACCGTTGCGAGAGGCAACTGTTCAAGGACAAGCAAGGCATTAAGGTGATTGGCCCCAGTCACGTTGTAGTCCCCTTTTACGATACCGATATGTTGGTCGTTGTGGTAGAGCATCGCGTTGATGTCGTGCCCATCCTCACCTATCGGTTGGTAACTGAATATCGTCATCAGGTCACCCATACCCGTACCTTCATAGGTGAACCGGTTGGCCTGCACGATTCCTCCAGCTGTGAATCCTTCACTAGTCTGGATGTAGTTGATGCTGAGGTTCAGCAATCCTGCCATCTGAGGGGCAAACGGAATCACGGTCAGCAGTTCCTCTATGTTCAGGTTATTGACGACTGCTTCGATATTCTGGAGTTGCGAGTCGACAGGGTTGGCGTAGACAGAGACGCTACAACTGTCGGAGGTCGACATCAACAGCAGGTTGGCCTTCATCCGGTTCTTGCGATAGAGGTCGATGTAGTTGTCGTCGTTCACCTCGAACGTTCGGTAAGCGATGATAGGCTGTTTAGGGTAGAGTGTCAGGTGGAGCAGGCTATCTGTCGTAATCATGCCTCGTACACCCAAATCGATGCCTTTCTCCTTTTCTGCGTTGAAGTAGGTGAGACGGCTGTCCACATGCTGAGGCGAAATATATCCGTCAAGGTAAGCCGTGAATGCAGAGCATACATCCTGATCGGGACACGAAACGGCTACGTTGTACATGATCTGTGTAGTGTCTTGGTAGAGATCGAACCGTACGGTATCAATCCTGAGCGAGTCGTCGGTAATGAAGTTGTAGACATGTGCGCTACCTTGCAAACCGTATTCGGTCGATGTGCGCAGGTTAGCTGCCACCTCTTCGTATCGGAATCCTTGCATGAACAGGAACTTACTGATGGGGTTCTGGTTGCCTATGTTGGCTCTCAAAGTGGTTTCCGGCATTATCTGCTTCAGCAAGTTGAGGTTGAGGTCATGGTCTTCCAATTGCTTTTGTGCTGTTTGTGCAACCTTACTGAAATCCTCAATCACAGCAAACAGGTTTTTCGGACTTCGGAAGTCGAAATCCATATCACTGGTGGTCAGCTGGATGGTAGTTGAATCTTTGGTCGTCTCGGCATGGAGGTCAAATTTCTCCGTTACCAGACTATCTCCCCTCAGCACCACTTCAACACCCTCCACAGCTGCATCGGCCAGGAACAACTCCTTGAAGTTGCTGCTCACAGTAAAGTCGCCGTGCGTGGCATGTGCTGTGAGTGGGTCTGCCGAAAGTCCCAAAGCGTGTAAGTCGGAGAATGGCAGGTCGAGTGCCATCGTGGCATTCACTCCCCTTGTGTTCAGCGTTCCTTCTACAACCAGTTGCCCGTCCAACCGTTCGTCGCCAAACTGCGTGTTGGCCCCTATGATGTTGTTCCTGAGCGAGGCCACAGAGTGGGTGTTGTCCAGATAATAGGTTCCATAGTTTACATGGGTGATGTCGAGGATGGCGTTTGTGTAGGTCCGACGTGACGTAAAGTCGAATCCCTGTCCTTTTGCTCTCAGCCTACCTGTCACACGGCAGGGGTCACTCAGCGCCACATAGTCGTTCACATAGAAGTCTTTCAGGCTGGCATCAATGTCATATCGTTCGCTTGTCATGTCGTAATCGGCCTTGATCTGTGCTTTCGACCGTCCGCGATTCAAACTGATATCCGCCAACAATCTATCACCTCTCATTTCTAACCTCTCACCTCTCAAGTCAAACACACCATCCATCCTGGCATTCAGCCGTGAAACATCCAGATGCTGCATATTACCTTCGGCCGACAAAGCAACAGAAATAGGTCGGTCTGGCAGCATACTGTTCATCTGAGAAGCAGCATCGGCAGCAAACAGCAGGATGTCACTCTTGCTCACCTCACCCTCTGTATCGATACGCAATGTACCAGCTTCTCCCCCTGACGGTGGGTTGGGAGGACTGAAAGTATTGAGATCCATCCGCATATCAACCATCAAGTCCGACGAAGGGGTTTTCACGTGGGTATTGTCGACATATAGCGTTGTGTTGTCCATACGTAACACTCCTCTTAGCGTATCTATCTGCAAGCCGCTCTGGTCCTTTGCAGCCAACTGCCTGATGCCTACATACAAGTCTCCTGTGCTGAGATACGACAACGAGTCGATATCCAAGTCCACTTCCTTAAGGTTGATGTGGCTTGGGTCGAAACCTGTAGCAACTGATGCGCCTCCCATATTGTAGCTGATGGTAGTGTTTGTGGTCTTAAGGGGTGCTACATAGTAGTTGCCGCCATCTAAGTCCAGCCGCGCACTCGTGGTAGCATCCCCAAAATACGTGCTGATAGCCATACTGTCGCTTGGAGCCATCTTCAAGGCAAACGACACGTCGTTGAGAGCTATCTGTTCCAAGTCAATCATTTTCAGCAAGTTGCCTTCTTCCTCCTCCGTCGTGTCTTCTGCCACACTGTCGGCCAAAGATATCGTGATGTCTGAGTGGTTGAGGACGAAGGTGGGGACAGTCATGTGTCCATTGTTCATGTTCCACTCCACATCCTTAACCTCTAATCTCTTACCATTTACCTCTAATTGCATCGACTCGATGAAGTCCAGTGTGTTCAATCGGGTGTTCGTCAAGGTAACATAATCTATCTTCACCTCCCCTTTCAGCAACGGCATCGCTTGTACTGATGCCAGCAGTTCCTCTGCATCGAGCACCGTGTCAATTCCCTCCCCTAAATTACTTACATTTTTTAATTTTGTAATTTTTACATTTTCGATAGAGAGGTCGAGCGGGAATTTCAGATACACGCTACCCACATTTACTTCCATCCCCGTCTCTTTGCTCAAATAGTCGGCGGTCAGGTCGACTGCCCATTTCTGCACAGGGGGGATGTAGAGAGCAACTAACAGCAACAGCACAAGGATAAGCGGTGTGGCCACCACCCATCCTATTGTCTTTAATATGCGTTTTGTCGTTTTACTCACCTTGGTGCAAAATTACGCTTAATTCTTCATTCCACAAAATTATTTCGCGTTTTTTTGTTGGAAAACCGAAAAACAGGCCCTTCCTTGATAGGAAGAGCCTGCAAATGGGTATCATTTCAAATCTTCAATTATAAAAATCTTCAATTTTTAAATTTTTCAGTCTTTCAATTTTTCTTCAATTTCTCCAAATTTAGAACCTCGCTTCACTACTTTCACTTCACCCATGATTGAGTCAGAGACTTCGCCGCGGGTCTTGCCATAGTAATATGGATCGAAATAATCATAGTAATTATCATAATAACCATAGCCATAATAGCTGTTATAGTTGTAGCCGTAACTATTCCAGTTAAAGTCGGTCAACTTAAAGAGGAGAAAGCGAGTTCTATCATTGATGTATCCTGCAAATACGTATGAGTTTTGACGTGTGTACGAATCGTAACCACTACTGATACTCCAGCGATAGATGTTACAATCGAGGTCCTCGGAATCGTAAGGGTAATACATTTGTATCACTCCGTCTACAACTCGCCACTGAAAGTAATAGCTTTGATACCGGTAAGGGCCATTCGGGTAGAAGTCAACCTGGTCGCCATGTCCGTAATTGCTGCCATCGCGGAAAAAGCGTATGTTAGTCTGTGAGGCAGACACTTCGTAGTAGCGATTGTACCGGTCGGTGAAACCATAGTACATACCCATGTCGCCGTACCACTCACCTTCCAATTGGTATGCCGTTGCTACATCCTCATCGCATGAGGTAAATGCCATCATGGTGAGAACTCCAATCAATAATGTAGAAATCTTTTTCATAAGCTTCGTTATTTTACTGGTTTATAATTCGTTTTATAATTCTCTTCAACTTTGGCTGTCGTCCAATTTTACTTAACTCTTAATTCTTAACTCATAATTCT
>JAFZYE010000047.1 GCA_017616445.1 Bacteroidaceae bacterium | reverse complement strand
GACACGAAGACGGGTACCATCTATCTGAAGTTTGTCAATGCCGAGGCGAAGGACAAGCAGGTGAGCGTCAGCCTGAATGGAACAGACAGCTATACCGCAGAAGTGGAATTCATGACTGCCCACGATACCAATGTCAGGAATCAGGGTGACCAGAACTACTATTCGAGTCATCCCGATGTGCCTGCCACCTTCAACTACGATGAAGCCGTCACACCCAAGACCCAGCGTCTGGGTACAGTGAAGGCGTCGTTCACTTTCACGATGCCCGAAAACTCAGTGGGCGTGGTGAAACTACTCCACTCCTGAACTCCCAGACAAACTCCTAAACTCCTGAACTCCCCAAACTTAAGGTTAAGGTTAAGGTCAAGGTTATATCTATGTGGCCAAGTTTATTATCTGTTGTCCTTGTGATAAATGAGCTGATGGCTTCGAATGTCGGAGAAGTCATGAGTCCTGCTACCAACTTTGACAGTTGGGTAGAGCTGTATAATCCTACGGAGCAGACGATTGACTTGGCTGGGATGTACCTGAGTAACGATGAGCAGTCCTTGAAGATGTGGCGTATGCCGAGCGGCATAGGTAGTGTGCCCGCCAAGGGATTCAAGGTGGTATGGCTTGGCTCGAACGACATCATAGCTACCCAGGCTCCTTTCAAACTCGACTGTGACGGAGGTGTTGTCTGCCTGAGCGACAAGAGCGGACAGCTCATCACCACTCTGTCCTATCCGAAAGCGATGAGCCGAACGGCCTATGCGCGCACGACCGACGGGGGAGAGGAGTGGGCATGGACAGCCAGTCCTACACCAGGTGCTACCAATACGACGTCGTCATTCGCAACGGAGCGACTGGACCCGCCTGTAGTCAGTGAAGGCAGTCGGATAATCAGTGGTACGCTCAACGTGAAAGTCGATATACCTGAAGGTGCTACATTGATGTACACGACAAATGGTAGTGTGCCCACCATGCATGTCGCGGACGGTCCTCCTCAGGAGCCATCGTGGAAGAACTGGGTGAGAAACGGCGACTGCGAAGGTGAGGATGCCACCAATTTCATTTGTCGGGACGGAGACGGGGCAGGTGATGTGCCTCGCATTACGGACGGCGTGGGTGTTGACGGTTCGCGTGCCGCGATGGTACATGCGATAGAAAACCCTGTAAACGACTGGGATTCCCAGTTCTTTATCTATACGCCCGATCATGTGTGGTATGCAGGCGATCAGTACCGTTTCACGATGAAAGTGAAGGCAGATAAGCCCTGTTACGTTTCTGTACAGTCGCATACAACCCCCGGAGGGTATATCCATTGGTCGATGCTGAGCGGAGGATATAACATTACGACGAAATGGCAAACAATCTACTATGAAGGAACAATCACCGAGGAACAGGCTGGAAGTACCGGCTTGCAGACCATCGCTTTCAACCTGAACGGAAAGGCACAGGACAATAACTTCTATTTCGATGACATCGCGTGGGAACAATGGTTCGACCCCAGTACTGCCATGATGGAAAGCCGAAAGAGTGAGGATGGTGTGTTTACTGTGACCAAGACCATCAATTATGTGTTCCGCCTTTTCAAGGAGGGCTATTTGCCCAGTGTGCCTGTCACCCGCAGCTTTATCAAGACGGATAACAAGTATACGATTCCTGTCGTCTCCATCGTTGGCAACGAACGGTATTTCACAGACCCTGAATGGGGCATCGATGTCAAAGGGACGAACGGCAAGGCGGGTAACGGTAGCGACGACCCGGTGAACTGGAACATGGACTGGGACCGTCCTGTCAATTTCAGCTATATCAGTCCCCAAGACGGGATGCTCTTCAATCAGGATGTGAACATCTGTGTCTCGGGTGGTTGGTCGCGAGGATCTACGCCACGTTCCATGAAACTGAAGGCGAATAAGGTGTTTGACGGGCAGAACCACCTTGATTATTCTTTCTTCCCCCAGAAACCGTACATCCGTAATAAAGCCCTGCTTCTGCGGAACGGAGGTAACGATATATGGAACAACCATGCACGATTCACAGATGTGGCTCTGGCGACCATCATCCAGCGTTCGGGTATCGACCTCGACGTGCAGAGTTTCGTGCAAGTGGCCGAATACATCAACGGCCGATTCAAGGGTATCGTGAACTTGCGTGAGACCAATAACGACAAGTTTGTCTATGCCAACTACGGTTACGACGACGAAGCAATCGACATGTTCGAAAACGATACTTTCAAGAACGGTACAAAGGATGCTTACAGGCTTTTGTGCCAGTTGGCGGAGAACAGCAAGGATGCCAGCACCTACGAAGAAGTGAAACGACTGCTCGACATCGATGAGTTTGTCAACTACATGGCTGTAGAACTGTTTCTTGGCAACGACGACTGGCCTGGCAATAATGTCAAGGCGTTTCGCAGTCAGAACGACGGCCGATTCCGTTTCATCTGTTTTGACCTCGATTTCGTCTTCAACCCCTGGGACAGAAATACCTTTAACCAAGTACTCGACGACTATCGAGGTATTAGAATGATTTCATTGTTCCTGAATCTGCTTAAGAACGACGGGTTCCGCCGAAAGTTCATTGACACCTATTGCATCGTGGCAGGCAGTGTGTTTGAGAAAGAGCGGGCCGCAGGTATTATTGACGAACTCGTGGAGATGATGCACCCTATGGCGGAATATGACGGTTTGACTCCCGATGATGCAGGCAGGAAGATGAAGGAGATGTTCCAGACACGTCTGGATGTGATGATAGAGCGACTCCGACAGTATGCTCCCATGCAATTGTCGGGTGTAGCGTCAAAGCGTGTGACACTTTCGTCGGACACGGATGGGGCAACTCTCTTCATTAACGGTGTTGAAGTGCCCTATGCCACATTCCGTGGTACACTCTTCGCCCCCTTCACCTTTGACACCAAGGCCCCTGCCGGTTATCGGTTCGTGGGTTGGCGCACAGCCTCCGAGGGAGAATATATTGCATGTTTCGAACCACTCTCAACAGAAGAGCGTGAGGCTCAAGGCATTACACCTGTCTGCATTAATGAGGTAAGCGCAGCTAATGGCATCTATGTCAATGAGTACTTTAAACGCAACGATTGGATAGAACTGTACAATACGACAGATGCAGCTATCGATGTCGAAGGTATGTATCTCAGTGATAACCTTACAAAACCGAAGAAATATCAGATTACAACCCAAAACACCCAACAGTCAATCATCCCACCCCATGGCTTCCTCATCGTGTGGTGCGACAAATTCGAACCGCTGTTGCAGTACCATGCTTCGTTCAAGCTCGATGCCGATGGTGGTGATGTGATACTCACCGCCCAAGATGAGTCTTGGAGTAATCGGCTCACGTATTCACAACACAAGGCCGACGAGACCATAGGTCGCTATCCCGATGGAACTGCCAACGTGTATGTGATGAATGTGCCAACCATCGCAAAGCCTAATGTCACGTCAAGCTACGTTACCGAAGTGAGCCAGCCGATAGGGACGGATATGCGTTATCTGACGGCTGATGTTGCAGCTGCACTGACGGTCCGTTATGATGCTGGTCGTCTGATGATCCATGCTATGCCGACGGAACTGGTTCAGGTGCGAGTATTGAGCATCACAGGACAGTCGGTTATGTCTTTTGACTTTGAACCTTCTCCCTCAAATGCAGAAGTGCCAGTCGGTCAGTTACGAGGCGGGGTTTATATTGCTACTGTTACCGACAGCCAAGGTCACAAAGCTACTTATAAGTTCATCATACGTTAATATCATTTTGATTTATTGATAATTCTCCGTTTTTTTGTAGAAAAAGATGGCCGTTTCGAAAAAAATGCGTAAATTCGCAGCCTCAATGTTATATCGATGAAGAAAGTACTTTTTTTGATAATTGGTTTATTGACAGCCACCATAGCTTTTGCCCAAATGACGAATCCGGTGAAGGTGCAAAGTCAGCTGAAAGAGGTGTCGTCCACAGAAGCAGAGATAGTGTTTAATGCAACCATAGAGCCGGGGTGGCACATGTATTCCACAGAGGTGGTGGAGTTCGGACCTACCCCCACATCGCTCAATGTGGAAAAAATCAGCGGAGCGAAACTGAAAGGTGCGCTGAAACCCAAGAGTACGCCCATCAAGCAATACGAGGAGATGTTCGAAGCCGATGTGTTCTACTTCGAGAAGTCTGCTACGTTCATCCAGAAACTGACATTAGAAGGAGGGAAGTATCATATAGAAGGTTATTTGGAGTATGGTGCATGCAACGATCAGAGTTGTACGCCTCCGACGAAGGTTGATTTCAGCTACGATGGTGAGGCTGCGGAAGAGAAAACCTCCCCTAACCCCTCCAAAGGAGGGGAGTCGAATCCTCAACCTAAGGAAGAGGTGAGAGAAGTTGTCGATGTGGCGGGTGTTGAATCTTCTCCCCTTGGGGGAGATGAGAGTGGGGTTGCCGATTCTGTTGCAGCTACTTCAGCCGACTTGTCTTCTGATGCAGACCTCTGGGCTCCTGTGGTGGATAAGTTGAAAGCTTTCGAGGAGACGACAAGCGGAAGCAGTTCGTTATGGCAGATTTTCCTGCTGGGATTGTTAGGTGGATTGGTTGCGCTGGTGACCCCATGCGTGTGGCCGATTATCCCAATGACTGTCAGTTTCTTCCTGAAACGGTCGGGCGACAAGAAAAAAGGTATCCGTGACGCCATCATCTATGGTGTGTCGATTGTGGTGATTTATCTGGCGTTAGGATTGATTGTGACCGCTATCTTCGGGGCTAGTGCGCTGAATGCGTTGTCTACCAATGCCATCTTTAACATCTTCTTCTTCCTGATGCTGGTGGTATTTGCCGCTTCGTTCTTCGGTGCGTTCGAATTACAACTTCCGTCTTCATGGAGCAATGCTGTGGATAGTAAGGCAGAGAAGACAGGTGGATTGCTGGGTATTTTCCTGATGGCTTTTACGTTGACACTGGTGAGCTTCTCATGTACAGGTCCAATCATTGGATTCTTGCTCGTAGAGGTGACGACGAGCGGCGATCTCCTCGCTCCGGCTATCGGTATGCTGGGCTTTGCGATTGCTCTGGCTTTGCCGTTTACAGTTTTCGCCATTTTCCCAAGTTGGCTGAAATCAATGCCGAAGAGTGGTGGATGGATGAACACGGTGAAGGTAGTTCTCGGATTTATCGAACTGGCTTTTGCACTGAAGTTCCTCTCTGTGGCCGACTTGGCATATGGATGGCATATACTGGATCGTGAGACCTTCCTCGCCCTCTGGATAGGATTGGCTCTCTGTCTGGCGATGTATCTGTTTGGCCTTATCAAGTTTCCGCATGACGATGCCGACGAACGTAATATCAGTGTAAGCCGATTCTTCCTTGGATTGATTTCTTTGGCATTTGCCATCTATATGATACCTGGTTTGTGGGGTGCTCCGCTGAAGGCTGTCAGTGCTTTTGCACCGCCGATGTCGACCCAGGATTTCAACCTGCAGTCAACGGAAGTGAAAGCCAAAACCAATGATTACGATTTGGGTATGCAGATGGCACGCGCTAACAACAAACCCGTCTTGATTGACTTTACAGGCTTCGGTTGTGTGAATTGCCGAAAGATGGAAGCAGCAGTATGGACCGATCCTCAGGTTGCCAGCATCATGACTAATGACTATGTGCTGATTCAGCTGTTTGTTGACGATAAGAGCCCCCTGCCAGCACCTATTATGGTGAATGTGAATGGCCAGGAGCAGAAACTGAGAACCGTAGGTGACAAGTGGAGCTATTTGCAGAGCAGTAAGTTCGGAGCCAACGCACAGCCGTTCTATGTGTTGCTCGACCATCAGGGAAATCCGCTCTCCAAAAGTTATTCCTTCGATGACAATATCGATCACTATCTTGATTTCCTAAAGAACGGACTCGAACAATACCGTAAGATCAGAAAGACCCCTTTGATAGAGTTGGGAATGACCCTTGATGCATCAATGGAGGTGAATGGTGATAAAAAGGAAATGCATGTGAAAGTGGGCGATACTGAATAGCCGTCTTACACCTTATTATATATATACGTGCGCAAGAGATAAAAAGAATAAATATCAACTATAAAAGAATCAGAATAATGGAAAACGAAAAACAGAAACAACTGCAGATAGAACTGAAGCCCGATGTGGCTCCAGGAGTCTATTCCAATCTCGCTGTCGTAGCAAACACTCCATCAGAATTTGTAATGGATTTCATTGCCATGTTGCCAGGACTGCCAAAGGCTGAAGTCCGCTCAAGAATCATCATGACACCTGAACATGCAAAGCGTTTGTTGTTTGCCCTTCAAGAGCGAGTAAACGGGTACGAACGTCAGTTCGGTACTATCGATCTTCATCAACCAGAGCAAAAAGGACGTACAATTGCACCTTTCGGCACTGGAGAGGCATAATTTTCGGTTAAATAATCTTAAATTTTGCTACTTTTTGCAAAAAAATAGCGGCTTTTGGATAAAAAAATCAAAACAAAAGCCGCTGTTTCGTGGATTTTTACTAACTTTGCACCGCTTTTTGGACTTTTATGCCCAAACTATGCCCTTTTGGGGGTAGGGAAAGGTGCGCCCTTTGGGGTGTGGGGTTGGAGTCTGAATATGCGCAGGAACGATATTATTTAAAAAATATATAAATCATAAAAACAAAAACAAAATGCCTACTATTCAACAACTAGTAAGAAAAGGTAGAAAGGTGTTGGTAGACAAGAGCAAGTCACCAGCTTTGGACTCATGTCCACAGCGTCGTGGTGTATGCGTACGTGTTTACACAACAACACCAAAGAAACCTAACTCAGCGATGCGTAAAGTAGCACGTGTCCGCTTGACAAACAAAAAAGAAGTTAACTCCTACATTCCAGGAGAGGGTCACAACTTGCAGGAGCACTCAATCGTGCTTGTACGTGGTGGCCGTGTAAAGGACCTTCCAGGTGTACGTTACCACATCATTCGTGGTGCACTTGATACTGCAGGTGTAGAAAGCCGTACACAGCGCCGCTCTAAATATGGAGCTAAGCGTCCAAAAGCAAAGAAGTAAGAAAAGAAAGTTATTAACTGTTTGATGGACGCTAAGGAGGGTTGAGTAAATACTCAAGAGAGAGTATTGAAGTAACACAATTTGCAACCTCAGACTAAAATTCAAACAAACAAGACAATGAGAAAAGCAAAACCAAAGAAACGTGTGATCTTACCAGATCCAGTTTATGGTGACGTAAAGGTGACGAAGTTTGTGAATCACCTGATGTATGATGGAAAGAAGAGTATTGCATACTCGATCTTCTACAACGCACTTTCAATTGTTGAGAACAAGATGAAAGATGCAGACAAACCTTCTCTTGAAATATGGAAGAAGGCTCTTGACAATATCACTCCACAAGTGGAGGTTAAGTCTCGCCGAATCGGTGGTGCTACATTCCAGGTGCCAACAGAGATTCGTCCTGACCGTAAGGAAGCCATTTCTATGAAGAATATGATTTCGTTTGCTCGTAAGCGCTCTGGTAAAAATATGGCTGAGAAGCTGTCTTCAGAGATTATGGACGCTTATAACGAGCAGGGTGGTGCGTTCAAGCGTAAGGAAGATATGCACCGCATGGCTGAAGCAAACCGTGCATTTGCACACTTCAGATTCTAAGAGTATTTGTTAAGGTAATTAGGTTAATTTTTAGGTAAAGTAAAAGAAAAGATATGGCTAAACGTGATTTGCATTTGACGCGCAATATTGGTATCATGGCCCACATTGATGCGGGTAAGACGACTACTTCTGAGCGCATCCTGTTCTACACCGGATTGACTCACAAGATTGGTGAGGTACACGATGGTGCAGCAACAATGGACTGGATGGAACAGGAGCAGGAGCGTGGTATCACTATTACATCAGCTGCTACAACAACATACTGGAACTGGAACAACAACAAGTATAAGATTAACTTGATTGACACTCCGGGACACGTAGACTTCACAGCAGAAGTGGAGCGTTCATTGCGTGTACTTGATGGTGCTGTGGCTGCTTATTGTGCTGTCGGTGGAGTTGAACCGCAGTCGGAGACAGTGTGGCGTCAGGCAGATAAATACAATGTACCACGTATGGGATACGTGAACAAGATGGACCGTAGCGGAGCAGATTTCTTTGAAGTGGTTCGCCAGATGAAAGAAGTGCTCGGTGCTAATCCATGTCCAATCGTTATCCCAATCGGTGCAGAAGAAAACTTCAAGGGTGTAGTTGACCTCATCAAGATGAAGGCGATTTACTGGCATGATGAGACGATGGGTGCTGACTACTCTGTAGAGGAAATCCCCGCTGACCTTCAGGCTGAAGCAGATGAATGGAGAGACAAGTTGCTCGAGAAAGCTTCTGAGTCAGATGAGGCGCTGATGGAGAAATACTTCGACGATCCTTCCACAATCACGGAGGATGAAATCATCGCGGCGATTCGTAAGGCTACAGTAAGCATGGAGCTGACTCCAATGCTCTGTGGTTCATCATTCAAGAACAAAGGCGTACAAACCCTGCTTGATTACGTATGTGCATTCTTGCCATCACCACTCGATACTCCTAATGTAGTAGGTACTAATCCTTCTACTAAGGAAGAAGAGGACCGCAAGCCAGATGAGGAGGATAAGACAGCAGCTCTTGCATTCAAGATTGCTACTGACCCATACGTGGGCCGTCTGACCTTCATCCGTGTTTATTCAGGTAAGGTGGTTGCTGGTTCATACGTCTACAACAGCCGTTCGGGAAAGAAAGAGCGTGTGTCACGTCTCTTCCAGATGCACTCAAATCACCAGAATCCTGTTGAGGAGATCTGCGCTGGAGACATAGGAGCTGTAGTAGGTTTGAAAGACATCCATACAGGTGATACCCTGTGTGATGAGAATGCACCTATCGTACTTGAGTCTATGGACTTCCCAGAGCCTGTAATCGGTATCGCAGTAGAACCAAAGACACAGAAAGACCTCGATAAGCTTTCTGTAGGATTGGCTAAGCTGGCAGAAGAAGACCCAACGTTCACTGTACGTACAGACGAGCAGAGTGGTCAGACCGTCATCTCAGGTATGGGTGAGCTCCACCTTGATATCATCATCGACCGTTTGAAACGTGAATTCAAGGTAGAATGTAACCAAGGTAAGCCACAGGTGAACTACAAGGAGGCTATCACAAAGGCAGTGAATCTGCGTGAAGTCTACAAGAAGCAGTCGGGTGGTCGCGGTAAGTTCGCTGACATCATTGTTGAGGTTGGTCCAGTTGACGAGGACTACAAGGAAGGTGGTCTGCAGTTCGTTGATGAAGTGAAGGGTGGTAACATCCCTAAGGAGTTTATCCCTGCAGTACAGAAAGGATTCACCAATGCAATGACCAACGGAGTTCTGGGAGGTTTCCCAATGGATTCGATGAAGGTCAGACTGGTCGATGGCTCGTTCCACCCAGTGGATTCAGATCAGCTGTCGTTCGAAATCTGTGCACTTCAGGCATACAAGAACGCTTGCACTCAGGCAAAACCAGTCCTGATGGAGCCTATCATGAAGCTTGAGGTTGTCACACCAGAAGAAAACATGGGTGATGTAATCGGTGACTTGAACAAGCGCCGTGGACAAGTAGAAGGAATGGATACAAGCCGTTCGGGTGCGAGAATCGTGAAAGCGATGGTTCCACTGTCAGAGATGTTCGGTTACGTAACAGCCCTTCGTACAATCACTTCAGGTCGTGCAACGTCAACTATGACGTACGATCATCACGCTCCGGTATCAAGCACAGTTGCTAAGGCTGTTCTTCAGGAGTGCGGTGGTAGAGCCGATTTGGTGTAAAGAAAAACTGAGGACGGGTGCCGGTTAGCAAACGACTCTTAATCTGCATACCCGCCTTTAAAACATTCACAATAAAATTAGAAACAAAAACATGAGTCAGAAAATTAGAATCAAACTCAAATCTTACGATCACAACTTGGTAGACAAGTCTGCTGAGAAAATCGTGAAGACCGTGAAGGCTACGGATGCCACAGTAAGCGGCCCAATTCCATTGCCAACACACAAACGTATTTTTACAGTAAACAGAAGTACATTCGTAAACAAGAAGTCTCGCGAACAGTTCGAGTTGAACACTTACAAGCGCCTGATTGACATTTACAATGCAACTCCAAAGACAGTGGATTCATTGATGAAGCTGGAATTGCCAAGCGGTGTAGAAGTAGAGATTAAAGTTTAGAATTCAGAGAACAATTAAACAAATTTAGAAATGCCAGGATTATTAGGAAAGAAAATCGGAATGACATCCGTATTCAGTGCCGAGGGAAAGAATCTTCCATGCACTGTTATCGAAGTAGGTCCTTGTGTTGTAACCCAGGTGAAGACAGTGGAGAAAGATGGCTACGCAGCTGTTCAGGTTGGTTTCGAAGAAGCAAAAGAGAAGAACACCTCTAAGCCAATGATGGGTCACTTCAAGAAAGCAGGTACAACACCAAAGAGACACTTGGCCGAGTTCGCATTTGATGAGGAGCATAACCTTGGAGATGTTATCACAGTAGAACTCTTCAATGATGCTGCTTATGTAGATGTTGTTGGAACATCTAAGGGTAAAGGATTCCAGGGCGTTGTTAAACGTCATGGTTTCGGTGGAGTAGGTCAGTCAACTCACGGTCAGGACGACCGTCTGCGCAAACCGGGTTCAATCGGTGCTTGTGCCACTCCATCACGTGTATTCAAAAACCTCAAAATGGGTGGTCAGATGGGTAATGTGCAGGTAACTACACACAACCTACAGGTAATTAAGGTGATTCCAGAGCACAACCTTCTTCTTCTGAAGGGTTCAGTGCCAGGATCTAAAGGTTCAATCGTAACAATCATGAAGTAATGGAAGTATCAGTTTTAAACATTAAAGGTCAAGAGACTGGTAAGAAGGTTGAATTGAATGATGCTATCTTCGGAATTGAACCTAACGACCATGTAATTTATCTTGCAGTAAAGCAGTACTTGGCAGCACAGCGTCAAGGTACTCATAAGTCAAAAGAAAGAAGCGAAATCGCAGGCTCTACCCGCAAGCTGATTCGTCAGAAGGGTGGCGGTGGTGCACGTCGTGGTGACATTAAGTCTCCAGTATTGAGAGGTGGTGGCCGTGTATTCGGTCCTCAGCCACGCGACTACTGGTTCAAACTCAACAAGAAAGTAAAGTCACTTGCACGTAAGAGCGCATTGTCATACAAGGCTCAGCAGAATGCAGTGATTGTTGTTGAAGACTTCGACTTCGAAGCTCCAAAGACAAAGGCATTCGTAGACATGCAGAAGAGTTTGAACGTTGACGGTAAGAAGTTGCTTCTTGTCTTGCCAGCTAATAATAAGAATGTATTTTTATCAGCTCGCAATATTCAGCGTGTAGAAATCGCTACAGCAAACGCAATCAACACTTATCAGGTGATGAATGCAAACGTGCTTGTTTTGACAGAGAACGCGCTTAAATTGGTTGATGAAACTTTTAATAAGTAAGGAGGTACAATATGGCATATATTATCAAACCATTGGTTACGGAGAAGATGACAGCTATCTCAGACAAGCAGAACAACAAGTTCGGCTTCATTGTGCATCCTAAGGCCAATAAAATCGAGATTCAGAAAGAAGTAGAAGAAAAGTATAATGTAAATGTAGTTTCAGTTAACACTGTAAAATACGCTGGTAAGCGTAAGAGCCGTTATACTCGCTCAGGTGTTATCAAGGGTCAGACAAATGCTTTCAAGAAAGCTATCGTTACCCTGAAGGAAGGCGAAACTATCGATTTCTTTAGTAACATTTAATAAAAATGGGTATTCGTAAATTCAGACCAATTACTCCAGGTCAAAGACACAAAGCTATTGGTACTTTCGATGATGTTACTACATCAGTACCAGAGAAAACTCTTGTTTTCGGTAAGAAGAGTACGGGCGGTCGTAACAACTATGGTAGAATGACCGTACGTTACAGAGGCGGCGGCCACAAGAAGCTGATTCGTATCATCGACTTCAAGAGAGAGAAAGATGGAATCCCAGCTGTAGTGAAGACAATCGAGTATGATCCAAATCGTTCTGCTCGTATCGCGCTTCTTTTCTATGCAGATGGTGAAAAACGTTACATCGTTGCTCCAAACGGATTGCAGGTAGGCTCAACCATTATGTCTGGCGAGAATGCTACTCCAGACCTTGGTAACTCACTTCCACTCCAGAACATCCCAGTCGGTACTGTTATCCACAATATCGAGCTGCGTCCTGGTCAGGGTGCCAAGATGGTAAGATCTGCTGGTAATTTTGCTCAGTTGACTTCACGTGAAGGACGCTATTGCGTGATTAAACTCCCTTCAGGTGAAATACGTAAAATCCTTTCAGTTTGTCGTGCTACAATTGGAAGCGTAAGTAATTCTGACCATGCACTTGAGTCATCAGGTAAGGCTGGTCGTTCACGTTGGTTAGGACGTCGTCCTCACAACCGTGGTGTTGTAATGAACCCACATGATCACCCAATGGGTGGTGGTGAAGGTCGTCAGTCAGGTGGACACCCACGCTCACGTAACGGTTTGTACTCAAAGGGTCTCAAGACTCGTGCTCCTAAGAAGGCATCAACCAAGTACATTATTGAAAGACGTAAAAAGTAATTAGTTAACGAAGTAAATTATGAGTCGATCACTTAAAAAAGGTCCATATATCAATGTAAAGCTCGAAAAGAAAGTTCTCGCTATGAACGAGAGCGGCAAGAAGAGCGTTATCAAATCTTGGGCTAGAGCTTCAATGATTTCCCCAGACTTTGTGGGACATACAATTGCAGTTCATAACGGTAATAAATTCATCCCTGTTTACGTTACAGAGAACATGGTTGGTCACAAGCTTGGTGAGTTCGCCCTCACACGTACTTTCCGTGGTCATGCAGGTAACAGAAAGAAGTAAACAGATTCACGAGAAATTAAGTAAATTAAAATGGGATCAAGAAAGAAAATAATGGCCGACAAAATCAAAGAGGCCAAAAAGACTACCTACTTTGCTAGTCTTCGCAATATCCCAACATCTCCACGCAAGATGCGCTACGTAGTTGATCTTGTAAGAGGTATGGAAGTAAGCAAGGCTCTGGCAACGCTTAAGTTCTGCTCAAAGGACGCTTCAAAAGATCTCGAGAAGGTAGTTCGCTCAGCGATTGCTAACTGGGAGCAGAAGAACGACAGAAAGGCAGAGAACGGAGAATTATATATTTCTAAAATCTACGTTGACGAGGGTGCAACGCTTAAGCGTATGAGACCAGCACCACAGGGTAGAGGATATAGAATTCGCAAGCGTTCTAATCATGTAACAGTATTTGTGGACGCTTTAAAAAATGAGGAGAATTAACTATGGGACAGAAATGTAATCCAATTAGCAACCGTCTCGGTATCGTAAGAGGCTGGGACTCAAACTGGTTTGGTGGCAAAGATTTCGGTGATAACATCCTCGAAGATAGTAAAATCCGCAAATATTTGAATGCTCGTTTGGCAAAAGCCAGTGTTTCAAAGATTGTCATTGAACGTACACTTAAACTTGTCACAATTACAGTATGTACAGCACGTCCAGGCATCATCATCGGTAAAGGTGGACAAGAAGTTGACAAACTGAAAGAAGAACTTAAGAAATTGACGGACAAAGATGTTCAGATCAATATCTATGAGGTGAAGCGCCCTGAATTGGATGCTGTGATTGTTGCCAACAACATTGCACGTCAGATTGAAGGTAAGATAGCTTATCGTCGTGCGATTAAGACAGCTATCGCTAATACAATGCGTTCAGGTGCTGAAGGTATTAAAGTACAGATTTCTGGTCGTCTTAACGGTGCGGAAATGTCTCGTTCGGAGATGTATAAGGAAGGAAGAACTCCACTCCACACTCTGCGTGCCGACATTGATTACTGCCTTGCAGAAGCACTTACTAAGGTAGGTCTTCTTGGTATCAAGGTGTGGATTTGTCGCGGTGAAGTGTTTGGTAAGAAGGACTTGGCTCCAAACTTCTCACAGACGAAAGAGACAGGCCGTAGCAATAACGGCGGTAGAAGATTCAGAAACAGAAAGTCTAACCGTTAAATTCTTGATACATGTTACCGCCTAAAAGACAACACTATAGAAGACCGCAATAAGGACGTGGTGGTTT
>JAFZYE010000046.1 GCA_017616445.1 Bacteroidaceae bacterium | reverse complement strand
GGATCACGTCCAGGACCGACTGTAACTTCGCCGCCACCACCTTCACCTGTGTAGCCATTGCTCCTGTCGCTGATCTTGAAGATGTAAGTGTAGGAATAATTTGGCTTCCACTTTAGATATTCCACAGGAACGCTAACGTATGCGTCGCGCACATGAATCTCCTCGCCGCTACCGTCGAGAGCAACGAGGGTATAGTCAACACGCATCTGCATCTTCAGCGAATTCTGCTCGTATGGAAGGATAGGTTTGTAGTCGGAGGTTACACCCGAAGTGCCGTCGATAGTGTAGGAACCTTTTCCGAAGGTAGCTTCGCTGGCGGATGAACCGATGAATGCCTTGACTTCGGTGTCGGAGATGGAGCCATCAGCTGCAATGTATTTGGATGCTTGCCCCGCTTTAGCTGCTGAAACTGAAGTGTAGTCAAGCTCGCCGAAGGTATTTGAGTAAGCGAGCTTATTGGTAGCGCCAGCAAATGAAGTGACAGCTGCATTGGTTGCGTCGTCGTATGTCACCGTAAACTTGCCTGATGTTGGGAACGCTGCACCGACACCGATAGTCTTGCTGCCAGAAGGAGCACCGATATAATAGAATACGAGGTCCTTGATGGCATAACCGGGAACTGTCTCATAGAAGCCGATACGCATTTGAGCTCCCAGTCGACGGAACATAAAGGTCACGGTCTGGTTGTAAGGAACGGTGGCTGGGGTAGTAGCCGTTGCAGTCTGCGCTGTTGGGGTGGCTGTGATACGGTCTGCGACGTAAATATTTGTTAGTGCATTGGCATCGGTTACTTCAATTCGCATACCATCTTCAGTGTTTTTGATGGTTTCGTTAGCACCAAGACCTGCAACAGCTACAAAATTGTATTCTGAAGCGCTGTAATCCCAGTACTTGATGTCCTGATAGGCGCCCTTCAAAGAGGTCTTTCCGACATACTCCCAGTCAGCAGTGTTGGACTCTGTTGTACCAGCTGAGCCTTCGGTGTACTCGAGGAGATAGTTGTCGAAAATTGTGCTGGTGCTGCCACCTGAGATCTTTTGACCAAAGATGTAGAATTTGCCACCCAGAAGTTCTGCTGACTCTGCATGGCCTGCACGAGTCTTGGCCTGAGTGTTGCTTCCGAAATCGATAGCAACCTGCTCTTCTGGATTCTCAACGGTTGTTACTCCAACGAAGTTGTCGCTGGTACAACCCACAAGTGCTACACTTGCTGCGGTTGTTAGGAGCAATAGATACTTTTTCATTTTCTTGTGTATTGTTTATTTGATTCGTTTTGCATTGCTTGTTATCTCGTGTCTGTTATAACTCTGATCCAGTGGTTCTCAAGAACCTTGCCTAATAGTAGTCATTCTACAAGTCGAATTCATGGGTGCCTCCATCTTCATAATCAACAACGACAGCATCGAATCCTGATCCTCCCTTGCGTTTTGGGATTGGAACAGTGTCCATATCTAACTCTACGGTGATGACGCCTCCCTTGAATCTTTTCTGCACTTGGTCGGTCACCTCGAAGACGAAGGTGGAGTCCATACCATTGCTGAATTGCATAGTCACGTCCATGTAGTGCTTTATGCCGTCGTCGGCGCGGGTGACGCCGCCTCGGCTTTCGGCGAAACGAGTACCATTGATATTACACATGCCAAATGACATCAGACGACCGCCTGCAATATCAACATTTTCACCATTCATGTTACAATCCTTCTTGAAGCGGACGTTGTAGTCAACGACAATCGCATCACTACCTGCAATTCCAGAGTTCAAGACTACACTTCGTGCCATGCCTGAGAGGTTGGCGTTACCTTCGACAGCTACTACCCGTCCCTTGTTGTTGTGGAAGATCACCTGCGTCAAATAAATGTAAGTGACAGGTTCTAGTAGCATGTTGATGTTCTTTACCCAAAGGTCACGCTCTTCATCATAGTAAAAATCATTGAGGTTGCGGTTGATGTCGATGCCCTGTTCGTAAGCAGCGAAGAGACCTTCAGGCTGATAGAACGAGCGGGTGTATTTCGGAGCATGATAGCGACTGGAGTTCATCGTCATATTGGTATAGGCAGTCACGGAGTCGAGGGTCGTGGTTTCGTCGAAGATAAGACTTTGGATGTCATCGATGGTCTTGATATCATTCCAGGCGAGTATGTCCCAGAAACCCCAGTCGAATGATGTCTCAAGAACATAACCATTGACGTAGTTCGAAAGTGCTCGAGTGTGAGGAGCATAAGGAGTCATGCCAGTATAGTAACGGCGGACGTTGAAGGCATTCGGTTGTTCATAACCGAGGGTTCCGAAGAGTTCTTTGTCGTAATCATCCCAACCATAGTACCACTCTTTGGTCCAGTCGTAAGGAATACCGAGATCGGTCACGTAGTCCCAGAAAACATCCAGCTCAAGGTGCACAATGGGCATTTTGATGATGATATTGCCACCATCATGCAAATGCAATTCTGGTTCGCGCACACAACCAATCAGAATCGGCGATGCCAAGGCGAGGAAAAGTGAAGATGAGAGTATAGCATACCCTTTGCGGCATGACTTCTGCCATGCTGCCTTAAAGGCTTGAACTATATGTCTGCTCGTCGTTTTCACTTTTGTGTTAAATTTGTCGTTTAATATGACCATTCCCAGTTTTTGAAACTGATACCTTTCTTGGAACGCTTGCGATAGAGTAGGTCGTAAGATAGTGTGACTCCGATGCGGGTGGGGCCGACCCAGTTCCAACGGTACTGGCGCTTCTTGAAAAGGTCGGCTGAGAGTGTCCACTTGTAGTAATAAAGATGGTCTTGCTCCGTGGGGTCAACCGGACACTCATATTGGAACGGGTCGTACTTGGTCCAGAAGTAACCGAACTGTGCGCCGAACTCCAGACGCCAATGGCCATTTTTGCTGAGAGGCATCACATAACCCAAGCCAAGACCGCCACCATAACCTTCTCCTATCCAACCACGGTCAGCATCGAAGCAAAGACAGTAGATGCCTCCGTTGGCATAGGCTTGCAGATACCATCCTTGATAAGCTACTCCGTTGCCATAACCGCGCTCACGCACATCGCCATTGCGGAAATAGTAGCGGGTCTCGAGTTGGTAGTTGTGAATCTGGAAGTACTTTTGATCCCAGTAATGTTGCCACCAAGGGAAATCGAAACTGGCACCATAGGTGAAATGTCCGTGCAGAGGATAATACTCAATAGCTACGTTGGGTATCGGACACCAGCGGTCATAACCGGGTACGTAGGCAAAGTCGAAAAGGAGGTTGGTTTTGATGGAGAGCAGTTCACGACGTGGTATTTTTTGCTGTTGTGCCCTGATGGGAGAAAGATCTGGCACCTTTATCTCTGGCATTTCGAAGACCAATTGATGTTCGGGCTTAAGTTCCTCAACAGTCAAGTCAAAATTCTTTCTGAAAATCAAGACTACACGAGCTGCACGCATTGTTGGGAAATACTGTCGGAGAAGGCGGTACCATAAACGTCTGCCATCAAGCTGCATCAATTCCTTCTTCAAAGTCATCTGATCGCTGTCGATATACTTATTGACGATGGCGGCCACACGGTCGTAGTCCTGGTCATTATTCTCCTTCATCATTCGAAGCAAATAAACATAGTCCTCGGGAACCTCTAAGGTCTTGACTGGAGCATACATGGAGAAATTACTGTTTTCGTCGATAATCTTGAGCAGAGAATTCAGACGACGCTCCGACAGGATTTTGTTCCATGAGTATGGTCCCTCTGGGGAGGCAGCGCCTCGGATGTTCATTATGTCAAGTCGGTAGTTGAGATTGTTGAAACGTGGAAGGATATCTTCTGTCAATTCCTTTCTAACCTCGGAATTCTTGCCAATGATGTATTGGTTGACGGGGAAAACAACATTGCGTGAAATCTCATAAAACATCGAATCAGTTACCTCGAGCTCTGGAGCGTTAGCTTCAAGGATGATTACATACGGATAATCCTTAACATCTGCTGATGTCACAGACACCAGCATCATAAGAATCAGTATGGTCGATAATTTCTTCAACATTTATGTGGTTTT
>JAFZYE010000045.1 GCA_017616445.1 Bacteroidaceae bacterium | reverse complement strand
GGAAGCGCTGGAGAAAACTCACCACTAAAGTTGGGATAACTTGCCGAAGAGGGGAAGCGCTGGAGCGTTGGAGCGGACTCACCACTAAAGTGGGGAGAACTGGCCGAAGAGGGGGAAGCGCTGGAGCGGACTCACCACTAAAGTGGAGAGAACTGGACGAAGAGGGGGGAAGCGCTGGAGCAAACTCACCACTAAAGTGGGGAGAACTGGACGAAGAGGGGAAGCGCTGGAGCGTGGGAGCGGACTCACCACTAAAGTGGGGAGAACTGGACGAAGAGGGGAAGCGCTGGAGCGTGGGAGCAGACTCACCACTAAAGTGGGGAGAACTGGACGAAGAGGGGGGAAACGCTGGAGCAAACTCACCACTAAAGTGGAGAGAACTGGACGAAGAGGGGGAAGCGCTGGAGCGTGGGTGGATTAGAATTGCCACCAGTGTTTCTTCTTGGGAGGGGCGGTATGGTCGATTTGGGACTGGGAGAGGACTTCGTCAATCACATCGTCCCACTTATGACGATTCTTAATCATCTTATAGATGGTGCCCCAGTCGGGGAGACCGCCAAGGTTACGGTCATCGATAAACATATCGACCTTCAGCTTGCGGGAGAAGTGGGGATTGTTATCAGTAGTCTCTTCAGGGTAGTCGCGATTGACGGCATAGAACTCCAGACCACGTTCACGGCACCAATTGACGGCTTCATCGAGCAACTCTCCCTCGCGGACTGACCAGAGGATCAGTCGATGCCCATCTTGACGGAGCATCTTCAATGTATCGACAGCAAAGGGGATTTCTTCACCGATGGCTGGATACTTGTGGGTCACGATTGTGCCGTCGAAATCTACAGCGATTAACATAATTTTTGGGGTTAGAGGTTATAATAGTTGACAATTGATAGTTAATAATTTGTCACACAGATATCACAGATAACACAGAAATTAAACAATTATAATAAAAATACTTCGTCGGATTGACATCTCGTTCCTCGATGCTGTGTCTGCCGCTGACAGTGTATGATTATAAGCGAGCTTATATCATCCACTCTCAACAACATCCACTTCGCATTACATGCTTTACAATCCTTGAAGAGAAAATATTCAAAAGCTGGTTCAAGGCAGCAGGGCTGCGGAGTTCAAGGTTTCAAGTTTCAAGTTCCAAGTTTCAGGTTCCAAGTTCCAAGTTACAAGTTCAAGGTTCAAGGTTCAAAGTTCTATTATTTCTTGATGGAGTCATCGTTTTTGTTGGAGTAGCGGGATTCGGCATAGCTACCGTAGTTGCCGTAGTTGCCATAACCGTACTTACCATAGCCATACTTGCCGTAGCCATAGCGGCCATAGCCGTAACGACCGTACTTGCCATAGCGGCCGTAGCCATAGTAGTAACCGTACTTCTTCTTCGACATGTCGACGCCATTGAGGATGACGCAGCAGTTATTAAGCTTCTTCTCTGTAACCAGAGAGTTCAGCAAACCGATGTTAGACTTCGGAGTATAGTCGGCACGGCATACGTAGCAGTTCACACTTGCATAACGTCCAATCTGGAGGGTATCAGTTACCAGACCTACAGGAGCGGTATCAAGGATGATGTAATCATATTGCTTCTTCAGGAGCTCGATGACCTGATGGAGGTTCTCACGTGCCAACAACTCAGTTGGGTTTGGAGGCGTAGGACCAGCCAGGAGCAGGTCGAGGTTCTCGTTCACTCCTGACGGACAGATATTGGTACGCAGGTCGGTCTCAGTGACGGCATCCTTCACCAGCAAATGGGTGATACCTGCTGTACGGTCTTTCAAGTTGAACAAACGGCCCAAGGCAGGTTTACGGATATCCAGACCACAGAGGATGACCTTCTTGCCAAGGAGGGCAAACGATACGGCCAAGTTAGCTGCCAGGAACGTCTTACCTTCACCAGAGGTACTTGAGGTAAAGAGGATTACCTTATCGTCCTCCTTCATCATGAACTGGATATTGGTACGCATCGAGCGGAAGATCTCGTCAATCTGGTTGTTCTTATTCGCCTGTACCACGATACCAGCAGCTGTCTTCGCAGAGTCACTTGCCACAGGTACGTCAGCCACAATCGGCAACTTGGTCAGACTCATCAGATCGTCATGTCCCTCAATACGGAAGCTCAACAACTGGATGATATAAATCACAAGCAATGGAATACCCAAGCCCAAAATGATAGCAACCAAGAGGATGATGGCCTTCTTAGGACTTACCTGACCCATCGACAGCGGTTCATCAATCAGCTTACCTTTATCTGCAGTAGCTGCAAGGGAGATGCTGTTCTCCTCACGTTTCTGAAGCAGCAAGAGGTACAGACCTGACTTCACTTCCTGCTGACGACCAATCTGGGTGAGCACACGCTCCTGCTCAGGCGTGTTACCAATACGACCCTGATACTTCGACAACTGACGCTGCAAGCTCTGGCGCTGGATGTCAGCAGAACGGCGAGCCTGCAAGAGGGCTGTACGGATAGATGACTGGAGGTCGTCGAGTGTAGCAGTGAGCGTCACTACCTGAGGAGCCTGCAAGCTGACAGTCTTCAAATAGCGGTTACGCTCCTGAACAGCCTGGTTGTAAGAGACAATCAGAGAGGTTGAAGCCTGATCGGACATACCTACATTTGAAGGGATAATCTTATACTGGTTAGCTGGATTGTCCACGAACTCGCGGAGATAGTCCATGAGCTGAATCTGTGAGTTCACCTCGGTCAGTTTGGTCTCGTACTGAGTACTCTGAGCCAACGATTGGGAAGCATCCATACTCAGCTGGGTAACGGCATTGAGTTTCTTGTAGTTCTCCAGCTGATCTTCTGTCTTGCCCAACTCTTTATCAATCTTCTCCAGACGGCCATTGATAAACTCTTCGGTCTTCAGTGCAATCTCGTTCTTGTCAGCATTGGCCTGACGGTTATAACATGTTGCCAACTGACGCAGATAAGCCAGTCCACGATGGGTGTTCTGGTCAACTAAAGTCAGCTCAGCAATCGAAGTCTGCTTGGAGGTAGGAGCAACATTGATGGCCTTGGCGTATGCAGTTGCCACTTGCATTGGAGGCAGAATATTCACCAAGTACTTGTCGCCATCTTTCATCTCCTTATTATTACCCTGGGTCAGCGTCAACACACCAAATTTGGTACTTACGCTGGCAGGCAACTTTTCTATTACCTGCGAAAAGTCACTCAAAGGTTTTCCATTGGCTATGGTTTGTCCCTTCACAGCATATTTCTTGCCAGTCTTTTCGATGGTCAGCTTGATAGACTTAGAACCTTCCAACAGCTCTTGGTCCCACTGGTCGAGCATGGCAGTATCTGCATCTACACAAATTGGCAGATTACCATATACCAAATGCTTTGACAAGCGACCGAACGCATAATACTGCACATAGAGCTGCAAATCCATGACAGCATCGCGCGCAAGGATACGAGAGCCCAAGATCTCTATCTCGTTCTCGATACCTGCAGAATTCGTCAAAAAACCGAAGTCTTGCATATTTGACAACATCTGGTTAGCAGAACTACGGCGGCGATTGTCGTCATCTTTAATCAGCATCTTCGCTGATACCTGATAGGTAGGTGTAGCATAGCGCAGATAAATGAGTGCGCCACACACACAAATGAACAACGAAAGCAGGAACCACTGCCAGTTGAGCACCAATACCGCAAAGAGATTGGAGAAACTGAACCAGGAAGCGCCATTGTCGTTCTGGCCTTCTACAGATAGGTCCTCAAGTTCGTTGAGGTTGTTTTTCTTTTCGTCTGACATAATTATGATGAATTTTTATTTTATTTCATATTTGTCACACAGATAACACAGATAACGCAGAAATTTGAAACAAAAATTGTCGCTGCGTCAAAAAACACCGTGCGGGGTGATACTAATGCTTTGTTTGTATATAAAAGATAAGGAGGAGGTTCACTTGACGGTATGTGGGGATGTGTCCGTCCTCCTACTCCGCTAATTAATTAGCATCAGAAGCTGACGCTATTACCTGTCTCCCAGTCAGCATTCAGTTGAAAAGAACCAGCAGATGCAGAACCTGTTACTGAATACATCGCACCGGTGAGGGTTGTCACGCGGTTGCGCTTGAGCGGTACGTTGTTGACTGTTTTGGTGAACAAGACAGCACCGTCAGCATCGAGCGTTTCAATGGTGATGTCCATCGTCTGCTCGTCGGTAGCCAAGAACACCGCACTGCCAATATTGGTTGTGTTGCCCACCGCTGCACTCGTTACTACCACATTAGCGAAACCATTGTTGTCGGTTGCCAATCCCGTTGTAGGATTGAAACTTCTGCTACCGCCTCCGAAAGTCACGCGAATGGTATTCACATCAGCTGTACGACCATCGGTGGATACCAAAGAGAGCTTTGAGATGACACGATCGAGGGTTGCAGAGACTTCGAGCGGAGAGCTGTTGGTCACTGTCACCGTCTGAGTTTTTGCGAAAGTCTCGCGAACTGTTGTCCCGAAACTCGCTGAGGTTGGACTCGTGAGCGTTATCGCCTCATTTTCTGCACCTTGACCATAGCCTATCACCACAAGGGTGTAATTGCCCACCGGCAACGTGGTAGTAAACTCACCATAGGTGGTGTAGGTACCCGAAGAGGCTTTGAACTGCGTATGTTTATACGCCTGTGTTCCGTCACTTGCGTAGAAGGCCAACGTAATGGCCTTTACACTAGAATAATCAGCGATGGCAGTCCCACGTGTGGTCGGGAATTCTCCCTGAGCAATTGAGAAGCCATCTACTCGAACCGTCACAGGTGCAAAGACCTGCTCTGATTCATTATTAACACTATCTTTGCTGCACGCAGCAAAGAGGAAAGTCATTGAAATGATTTCTAAAAAAAATAACTTTTCTCATACTATTATTTTTTTTAGTTATTTGTTATTAATTAATTTATTTACAAGGAGAACGGACAACTACCCCTCTAGGCCGTCTCGGAACCTTCTCCTATTTTTTTAATTGTCAAACACCAAACACTGGAGGAGTATTAATACTCGAGGTATTGGTGAGATGCCCAAGAATGATCGATGGCGGTGGTTGGGATGATGGTCCAATCATCGGGTTGGTCAGCAAAGAAATTGCCTGTGGTCCAGGTGATTTGGTTCTGGGCCAAGGGAATCGCAAATTCCCATGCACACTGGGTTTCTCCTGCTGCATCGAGGGCAGAGGCGATGAGTTTGATGGTTCCTTCCTGCTGATGGAGGAAGGTGTAGAGGTCGTATATCGTGTGCTCTTGACCTGCAGATACATCGAACTTCATCTGTTGCTTGCTATTGACACAGCCTAAGCCTGTTGTCGCATTGAAAGCTCCACTTCCACCTGTATAATAGAACTGCATCTGGGTAACACCCTCGGGTATGGCGTCATTGATAACAAACCGACAGAGGGCCACGATGCGGTTGGGCGTCACATTGAGTGTCTGTGATTCCTCTCCCACGGTAATCGTCGTATCGTAGAGGAAGGTATCGGTGAATCCTTGGTTGTTCTTGAACTGAATCTTCGAAGGGTCGGTCAAGGTAGGATTCCCGTTGCTGCTATGTGCGAGCACTACCAAGCGGTAGGTACCAGGTTCGAGTTGGAACACTGCTGATCCGAAATCAGCAGCACTCGACTGCTGGTTGATTTGCTTGACGCGCGTGCCTTCGTCATACACGACGAAGTTCAGACGTGTAGCAGTCAGTTGGTTTTTGGCAATACGGACAACGAGGTTGGCATTATTTGCTGTGCCGTTGTCTGGCTGCTCTTCTAACGTTGCTTTGGTGCAAGAGAAGAAGAGGAGGAGTGCCAAAAGAAAGGTCAACTTGGATAGTTGACAGTTGATAGTTGACAATTGATAATTTGTCACACAGATATCACAGATTACACAGAAATTAAACAATTATAATAAAAAAGCTTCGTCGTCATGGCAGGACTAACGTCCTATATGCTGCGTCTGTACACTTTTTCTTGTGAGCCAGCTCCCAGACAAAAGCCTACATCCACACCATTCATTCCCTATGGTCTGTTGCCATGCTAAAAAGAAAAAATATTCAAAAGTTGGTTCAAGGCAGCAGGGATGCGAGTTCAAGGTTACAAGTTCCAAGTTCAAAGTTTCAGGTTCCAAGTTCAAAGTTCAAGGGAGTTTGAACTGACCGAAGGTCGTTGAACTTTGAACTTCACTAACCTAACTCTAAACACTAAACTCTTAACTCTACACTCTAAAGGGGCTGGTCTATTTTCGGATCATGCTTACCAGTTGGGTCTTTTCCTCTTTGGTCATAGCGAAGAGGAGGGCGGCTAGGAGCAGACCGATGGTGGTGGAGATGCTGGTGATGACCACACGCAAGAAAGTAGACTGAAGCAGCATGAGCGGTATGATACCGAATGCCAGCATCAAGACAGCAGTACCTATCAGTGGTGCCAGCACCTGTTTGAGATATTCGCCCACACGGAGTCCACACTTCTGTTTGGCATAGTAAATGATGACGACATCGCCTCCTGCAGCCCACACGACTATCATAGGGATGTAAAGCCATTCTGGACTGCCTCCTAATTGGAAGGCTATCCATGTGAGCAATACGGGTGAGGCGTTCATCACGCTCTTCCAGATGGCATAGTGTTTGATGTCACCTTGTGCATAGACAGCAGTCGATGCGCTGTCAGCCATCTGAGTGATGATTGTCATGGTAAGTTGCAGTGTACAGAAAGTAACAGCCCACTGCGGCACATCTTTCAACCAAAGATCGAGCACGTATGTCATCTCGATTGACAAGGGTATGGCGAAGAGCATGGTCAGCAACACCGAGAACTTACATCCTGCGAGTGTCGCACGGTTCATCGCATTGAGATCGCCCGCCCCTGCCCTTTTGACAATCACAGGGTTCAGGGCCTTCATCATGTTGCCAGAGAAATGTGAGAGGCAACCATTCACGTCGTTAGCAATACCTTGTGCGGCATTGAGCACAGTACCAAAGAAGTTGTTGAGTACGATGCCTATACCTTGCACGGAGAACAAGCTGCTGATGGCAGTTAAGAAGTTCCATCCGAAGAAGCTTGATATGTTTCGTACGAGACTGCCGTCCCAGTACCGACGTGGTGCGATGACACACTCTTCGTAATGTCTGTGGCAGTAAATCTTCATGATTGTAAGTGTGATGAGTGGCACGCAAGCCATCAGGATGCCATAGACAATCAGTTTATCGTATGTTGTATGAACACAAATAAATGCAATACCGAGTCTCAACAATGCTTCGAATATGCCTATAATGGAATAGTAAAGCATATTCTCGTGTGCATTCATGACAGCATCGTACGGCACGTTGATGATGGTCAGTACGGTACTGAAGATGAGGCTGAAGTAGATGATCTTTGCAGCCTGCACACGGTCGGTCTCGATATTGAAGATGCCATTGAACAGCGGAAACAATGCGATGAGCATCAGTATCACCGTCACAAAGGCAATAGCCACATGGAGCACGAAGCTCACATTGAATATCTTACGTTTCTTCTCAAGTACCCCTTCGCCTTCCGCGTAAGACATGAAACGCTGCGTAGCGTTCGCCAGAGTGGTATTGAGAAAACCCATCATCGCGATGGCCCCACCGACAAGTTTGAATACACCGAAGTCAGATTCTCCTAACGATTCCAAGATGAGGCGTGTGACATACAACGATATGAAAATCGTGATGGCCATCTTGGCGTACAGGAAGCCTGTGTTCTTAATGACTCGTGATGAGGTTGACATTATTTCAGTCTTTCCAGTATAACGTATGATCGTGGTGTGTAACCTGTTTCTCTACAGGCGGCAATTGCATATAATCGCCATAAATGTTTCTAAGGAATGTATCATATCCTGCCGGCGCCCAGAACTCATATCCCTCGAACGGCACCTTGACTCTCCCCTCGAACAGGGACTTGGGATGTCGGTCGGAATAAAGTTTCCATGGGTACGGGTTGGTATACCCTACATAAGAAGCCGTTTCATACGGGTATTTCGTTGCACTTTGATTGTATTTCTTGAGGTAGTGGCGTACCCCTATGAGTCGATATACCAAAGTTGCGATTTTTCCTTTCAACGGAAAGCCCTTGAGGGGACGTGTGATGATTTCGATGCGATGATGAAGTCGCATGCGCTCATCGGTCTCTCGCCTGAATGTCTCCATGTTATCAGGCTGTCCATCTATCGGGAAGATGTCGATGTTGACTCCTAAGGGTTTACATACGGAGTAGTCAACAGCTTCAATCTTCAAGGTGCGGTCGTCACTTATCTTTATCCACTCGTGCACAGCCCCCTTATCCATAGGTGACTGGAGAGAATAGTGTCCTTTGGCTCTATACAGCTCCATGAAGCGGTCGTAATCGGGTCGTGGCATGAGGAGGTCGATATCGTCATCCCAAGGGATAAATCCCTTGTGACGCACAGCACCTATCAGGCTTCCATAAGCCAAGAAATAGGTGAGGTTGTTCTCATCACAGAACCTAGACACATCAAGCAAGATGTCAAGCATGATGGTTCTGGCTTCACGGTCAGTTACTTGCTTCAATTGTCAACTAATTTTACCACGTCTTCGGGTGAGATGCGGACGATGGCACATCCGAGGAAACCGATGTTGATACCGATGTATTTATCGGTAGAGCCTTTGACCTCGACCACATTACCTTCTACACCAACCATGGTACCACGAATCACCTTCACCTTATCGCCTTTGGCGAATGTAGCCATGAACTGTACAGGGCACTCTGCTCTGTGGAGCATGTATTTGAGCATCTCGATCTCATGGTCAGGTATTTCTGCAATGGGACGAAACCCTTGTGCATTGGGTTTGCCCGATTTATTGACCATGAATGACTTGATGTATGGCAAGTTGACGAGTTGACGGCGTTCGCTCTCAGTGGCCCGGACAAACACATAATTTGTGATGACGACAGTCTCAATCATCTTGCGTTTGCCATTACGCCAATAGTGCATCTCTTGTTGTGATGCGACAAAGGCTTCATAGCCAGCTTTGAGTAGTCGGTCCCGGCTTGATTTCTCCGCATTATGTCCCACAAACGCCACAAACCAGTGGCGTTGCGACACGCCTACGGCGTCGCCAGCGCCCTCCGCTGTCGCACCATTTTCGTGACCGGCATTGTTTCTACACATCTATTTTCAACATTTCTCCCATCGACAAACGCCTATGGGAGGTTTAGGCTGCAAAGGTATAAAAATAAATTGAATGCAAAATGCAAAATGTCAAAAAAACTTCAAAAACACACGTTTTTTCTAATTTCAAATGAAAATATGATAACGAAATAAAATAAAATGTGCAAAATGACAGAAACAACCCCGTAATTAGATTTACAGAAATAACCACAATTCTATAAAAATAAAAACATGTGGTTTGAATGTAAATACACACATCCAAACCACACTAACTTTAGGAGCACGCGATGAGTGCGTTACACCAATCGTTTCTATCATTCGATGATGAGACCTGTCTTCAGCTGGGGTGTGATGACAAAGGTGAAGGTACGGTCTTTGCATGGCATCTGGTACTCCTGACGAGGCCAGAAACCCCATGAGTTGACACATCCGAGACCCATCTGACGCTGTGCGATATGCACACAGGTGTAAGGACGTGGAGTGAGGTCGCCAGAGTGCCACTGAGCCTTGTTCTCACTTGGATCGAGGTCATCATAGTTGTAAGGCACAGCACAACATTCCATAGGTTCTGTACCTTCGAATCGGAGACCAGGATGGTTGCCTATGCTCGGATCAAGCATATCCCAATAGCGCACCTCAGTCTTGTTACCCGACTCCTGTGGACGCACATAGCCCCAGTACTGACTTGCTACACTCTGACTATAGTTATCAAGCATTGCTCCACCATTGCGGTCGCAATAGTTCTCGTGAGGACCCTTGCCATAATAGATAATATTGCTATACTGCTGTGGCATCTCGAGTTGCATACCGAATCGCATCATCTGTGGGAACTTACTGCCGTCCTCCCCTACTATCATCGCCTCTGTGACGATGATCTTCCCAGCAGGTGTGATGGTGTAGGTCAAGTTGAGTTTCGGTTGCTGAGCTTGCTGCTGCTGTTGAGGTTGCTGCTGTTGTTGCTGACCAAACTGTCCACGCTGGCGCTGTTGCTGCAGACTGACACCTACCGTGTATTCAGCAGTGATGACGTAGTTGCTGCCCTCCTGCTCATGCTTGAAGCTCGTCATACGGAGGTTCGGGTTGCGCCATGTACGCAAGCTGCGTTGCATACTTGCACCGTGGTCGTTATCAGTAGGAGCACGCCAGAAGTCAGGACGGAGTTCGAAGCCCTCCTGCATCATTGGCTGACCCTGGAAGTCAATATGTGAGATGTAACCGTTGCGCTTGTCGAACAGCACATCTACATCACCAGCCTTGAACCACAGGTAAGACGAGTGGTCCTCCAAAGTGACAGGGCTGCCACCAGCCGCCTTGAGTTCATCGACCTTTACAAAAGGATAAGCCGTCAGCACAAACTGATCTTTTGCTATGACGTCGCCTTCTGACAGCAGGGCTGTTGCCGTAGTCGGTCTGTATCCCAATCTACAAACGACTTCCTTACCTGCAGCATCTTTGTTCTTCAACGCCTTTGCCAGTTCAGGAAGCGTAACCACCTTACGGCTCTGAGGCTTGATGTTCAGTTTTTCTACATCGAGTTTCCCGTCTCCGAGACTGATGGCACCCTCCGCATTATATGCTGTAATAGAATAGTAGAGTGTCACGTTCTTGATTGGCTCGAAGAAGTTCTCGTTGAAGATTTCGACTTTACCGCTCTTGGCATCTATGAGTTTCGTCCAGATGTTCTGATAGTAGTACTGCACCTCGTAACCATGTGGATTCGGTTCACGGTCAGGATTGATGACACCATTACAGTTGAAGTTGTTATCGCTTGCAGGATAGCGTCCATAGTCGCCACCGTAGGTCCATATCTGCTTGCCTGTCACCTTGCTCTTGCCACGAAGTCCCTGGTCGATAAAGTCCCAAATGTAACCGCCCTGATAAGCAGGATACTTGCGCACGAGATCCCAATACTCCTTGAAGCCACCAATCGAGTTACCCATCGCATGAGCATACTCACACTGAATCAATGGACGTGGGTTCTCACCCTGAGAATAACGTTCACAGCCGTTGTAGTCGTAGTACATCGGGCAGTAGATGTCCGTCTTTCCGTTCTGTCCTGCCTGCTCATATTGGCATGGACGAGATGGGTCGTAAGCCTTCACCCAATCGTATGAGTCTTCGAAGTTCTTACCATAGCCGGCCTCGTTACCCAGCGACCATACGATGATGGCCGGGTGGTTCTTGTAGGTCATGAGGTGATGCTTCTGACGTTCAATATGGGCATCGTGATAGTCCTCGCGCTTCGCAAGCGTACCCTCGCCATAACCCATTCCATGACTCTCGATATTGGTTTCAGAAGTCATGTAGATACCATATTCGTCGCAGAGGTCATACCAGCGAGGATCATCTGGATAGTGGCAGGTACGAACCGCATTCACGTTCAGCTGTTTCATCACCTTGATATCCTGCAGCATACGCTCGTAGCTCACGACATATCCACCATCAGGATCGAGTTCATGACGGTCTACACCTTTTATATATATAGGCTGTCCGTTGACCAGCAACTGACGGTTCTTGATTTCCACCTTGCGGAATCCCACACGTTGCGGAAGCACCTCCACTACACGGTCGCCCTGCTTCAGGGTTGCATAGAGCGTATAGAGGTAAGGATTCTCAGCGCTCCACTTGTTGCAGTCAGCAAGTGCGATGACAGCAGACCCCTGAGATGCGGCATTTACCGTCTGCTCCTTCACCGTGTTGCCATCCTTGTCCTTCAGGGTGAACACCAACTGTCCTGCAGGGTTCTCCACATCAGTCTTGATGGTCAGCATACCGTCACGATAGTCGGGTGTGAGGTCTGGAGTGATGAAGATATCGCGTATATGGGTCTGTGGACGTGCAAAGAGATAGCTCTCTCGTGCTATACCGCAGAGACGCCAGAAGTCCTGATCCTCGAGGTAGGAACCATCGCACCAACGCATAATCTGCATTGCGATGAGGTTCTGCTCACCAGGTTTGATGAACTGCGTGATGTCGAACTCAGCTGCCACCTTCGCGTCCTCGCTATAGCCCACATAACGGCCATTCACGTAAATCATGATGTTGCTCGTAGCAGAACCTATATGGATATACACTTTCTGACCACGCCAGTCAGCAGGGATATTGAATGAGCGGCGATACGAGCCTACATGGTTCGCCAGATCCTGCACGTAAGGAGGATTAGTGCCCCAGTCGTTACGCCAAGCATAGGAGGTATTCACGTAGATTGGGTCGCCATAGCCATTCAGTTCCCAAATACCAGGCACAGGCATCGTGCCCCATTTCGAGTCGTCGTAATCGAGCGCATAGAAGCCGGCAGGGCGCTCATTGGCGTTCCTCGCCCAGTTGAACTTCCAGTTGCCTTCGATTGACAGGAAACGGGTCGAACGTTCTTTCTTACCCGTCTGAGCCACTTGTTCGTTCTCGTAAGCAAAATAGGTTGCCACATTATCCAGACGATTGTCTGCATTCACTCGCGGATTGTTCCAAGGTTTGTCAGGTTGTGCCTGAACCATGATTGATGTCACAAAAGCACCAATCACATAGATTAGTTTTTTACAATTCATTTTTATAAAATACAATTTATAATTTATAATATTTAATTCATATATAATTTACAATTATAATTCTTAAGAAAGGGGCTACATTTTGCAGAAGTAGATTAGTTCACTCTTCGAGCAAATCTCCCCTTCTCCATTGATGATTTCCGCATCGATGAAAGCCACATTACGCATCATCTTATTCACTCGTGCACGGATGGTCAGTTCCTTCTCACGGGTAGAGATCGGTTTCAAGTACTGTATGTTCATCTTCGATGTCACACCCGTCGCCTTCAACTTCGAGGTCACCACCCATCCAGCCACTTCGTCCATCAGCAGGGCCTGCACACCACCGTGCAGTGTGTCAATCCATCCCTGGTGGAACTGGGTAGGACTCCATTTTGACACCACATCATCACCATCTTCGTAAAACGACAGATGGAAACCCAGCGGGTTACCTGGACAGCATCCGATGCAGTTATATCCCTCCTTGTCCAACCAAGGATTCTTTATCAACTTCATTCTTCAATGATTATAATTCGGGACAAAGATACAAAAAAGGTAAGAAGTAAAAGGTAAGAAGAAAGGAAAAAATGCAATAATTATGGTTTTTGTTTGATTTATTTGGCTGTTTCGAAGAAAAGCTGTACCTTTGTACCCAAATTCAGAGGTGAGAGGTGAGACCATCCCTGCAACTCTGAATTATCAATAAAAAGAGATTACCAAACAAATACAAACATTATGAAACTGAAGCTTTTTACTACTATCCTTTTGCTCTGCACATTCTTCCAGAGCTATGCCTACAAGAAACAAAGTATCAACATCAACGTGAACGGCCAGACACGTAGCATGGTGGTGTTCACCCCTAACTCGCTGCCCGAAAACTCGCCACTGTTTATCGTCACTCACGGTATGAACCAAGACCCTGAATATCAATTGGGTGCAGACAAGATGTACGAGTTGATTGATACCGCCAAGTTCGTTATTGCCTACCTGGCAGGTATCGACAAGTCATGGGACACAGGTGGCACAAGAGACCTGAACTTCGTATCGAAGACCATCGAGGAGATGGTGACCAAGTATAACATCGACACAAACCGTGTGTATTGGTCAGGATTCTCGATGGGCTCAGCACTTATATACCACGGGATGGCTGATATGTTAGACAAGATCGCAGCGTTTGCACCTACCAGCGGTATTGCTTTCGGTGGCAAGGAATGGCAAAGATGTTCAAAGCCAGTCAATGTGATTCATTGTCATGCATACGGAGACGATGTATTCAAGTACGACGAGTGGAACATACGCGACTATGTCAAGTCACTTGCATTGGAACTGGACGAATGTAAGACCTACAAAATGACCAAGAACTACAGGACATTAGGAGGAAATACTGGTGACAGGGAAATATGGAGCGACGGCAAAAACGGAACGATGGTGGAGCTTTTCTCGTACAATGCAAACTGGCACAATCCATCATCAGGAAACTCCAAAGAAATCTGGAACTTCTGTAAGCGCTATTCGCTCGACCCCAATATTCCAAACGTGAAAATTCTTTCACCGCTGGTGACTGACACCTACACCTATCTCGACACCATCAAGGTAGAGGCCAGAGCGTATGACAAAGACGGTACGATAAAGATGATACAGATCTATCTTGACGGGTCGATGCGTAAGGCATTCCGCGATATCACAGCCAAAGACACCATCGTGAGCTACGACTGGGCCAACCCTAAGGCTGGTAGCCACACCATCAGAGTGGTTGCAACCGACAACGACAACAAGAAGAAAGAGATGTCGCGTACCATCACTGTCGAGAACCCTGTACCCATCGTGATGACAGAAGCATGTTACGAGAACAACTCGTTCGACCTCCCGCTGACCACCAATTCGTTCCGTTATGCCTTTGACCTGAAGGTAGAAGCAGAAAACATCGTGGCCTATATGACAGGAACTGCAGGAAGGGTTGAACTCAAAGCAGAAGAGACAGGACTGAGCAACGTCATCACCCTCAAACCTGTTGAAGGAGCAGAGATTCAGGAAGGCACCTACACCCTGAACATCACGAAGATGAAGGACGAACGTGGTGTGACAGCATCGACCATCAAGTTCACCTACACCTTTGGTGTGAGCGAGACCTCAGCAGCAGCTGTCAAGTACAAGAAGCCATTCAACGAAGCTTTGCAGAAAGCGAAAGACCTCTATGCAGCAACAGCAGACACCACTTACAACTCGGCAGAGAAGCTAAGAGCGACCCTAAAAGGTTTGATTGACCAATATGACGGCTTTGCCAGCACCTCACCAACAGCCTATGAGGAGGCTACAACAGCCCTCAGCGAGGCAACAGAACCACTGGTGACCCGTAAGCAAAACCTGGATGACTATTTTACCCTGATAGCCCAGGTCGATCAGGTCATCGCCCAGTTTGCTGACATAGAATCCGTCAGCTCCAATGGTGCATACGAACGACTCGTCAAGGCCCGCAGCTATTATAGTGCTGCTTCCAAAATCAAGGACGACAAGCAGATTCTCAACTCAATCAAGCAGTTGACATCCTATCTTGACAAAGTGCTGGCACTCACCGACGGCATCAACGAAATCAACATGGTGAAAGAAGCCAACCATCGCTATTTCAACTTGCAAGGTCAATCCATCAACGCATTGCGTAAAGGTATCAATATCATCGACGGAAAAAAAGTATTAGTGAAATAAAAGAAGCCTTCTCCTCTCTCCCCCACTCGGGGGAGTCGGAGGGGGCTAAATAGTATTAACTTCCCCTCAAGAAGGGGGCGTGTGCTTGAAAACCACGCAAAAAAAACAAGAAATCATGACAAAACAGACAACTCTCCCCGCTGGGGAAAGGAAGGGAACCGTGAGTGTTTCCTTCATGCTGATGGGCATCCTCTTCTGTGTTGCCCTCATCACATCTAACTTACTCGAGACCAAGGTGTTTCGTGTGTATGGCGACCTGTCGCTTACCTGCGGTTTTATCATTTTCCCTATCTCCTACATCCTCAACGACTGCATCGCAGAAGTATGGGGATATCGTAAGGCACGACTCATCATCTGGGCAGGCTTCATGATGAACTTCTTCGTGGTCGTAATGGGTACCATCGCCTGTTTCCTGCCACCTTTGGAACCAGGAGGCGACAACGCATTCCGTCAGATCTTCATGTTCGCACCTCAGATTACTGTTGCCAGCTTCATTGCCTTCGTAGTAGGTTCGTTCCTCAACGCATGGGTGATGAGCAAGATGAAACTGGCCAACAGGAACAAAGGGCACAAGAACTACTACTTCTCCCTTCGTGCGGTCGCATCGACCATCGTAGGCGAGAGTGCCGACTCTGTCATCTTCTTCCCTTTGGCATTCTACATCTTCCCTACTCTGATTGAAGGAGCCCCCAAGGTACCGTTCGAAGTACTAATCAGTCTGATGCTTACTCAGGTAGTAGCCAAGACCCTATACGAGATTGTAGCGCTACCGATTACCATCCGTGTGGTCAACTACGTAAAGAAACATGAGGGTACAGATGTGTACGATGATGATGTGTCATATAATGCATTTAAGATTAAGCAAATTTAACAGACCCGCCCCCTACCCCTCCCTATAAGGGCGGGGAGCGGTTACCATCAACGGAACAATCATAAAATGACTAATCATAACCATTAGAAAAGTATCTACTCACCTCCCTCGCAGGGAGGGGCATGGAGGTGAGTCTGATAAGAGTTTTTTTTTAATATGGAAAGAAATGAAGAAGGTCTGGAGTTGTTAGGACGTAAGACCGAATACAAGACAGATTATGCACCAGAGGTGCTGGAGACATTCGTGAACAAACACCCGGAGAACGACTACTGGGTACAGTTCAACTGTCCGGAATTCACCAGTCTCTGCCCCATCACGGGTCAGCCCGACTTTGCAGAGATACGGATCAGCTACCTGCCCGACCAACGAATGGTAGAGAGCAAGAGCCTGAAACTCTATTTGTTCAGTTTCCGCAACCACGGGGACTTCCACGAGGACTGTGTCAACATCATCATGAAAGACCTTATCCGTTTGATGGATCCCAAGTACATCGAAGTGACAGGCATCTTCACTCCACGTGGCGGCATCTCCATCTACCCATACGCCAACTACGGACGACCAGGGACTAAGTATGAGCAGCTGGCAGAGTATCGGATGAAGAATCACCTCATTCGTGAAAAGTGAAAAACGAAGAGTGAAAAGTGATGAGTGAAGAGTGAAAAGTGATGAGAGAAAAGCGAAAAACTCCTAACTTCTAACTCCTAACTCGAAAATTATTACTATCTTTGCGCCCAAATACGCATATAAAAGTATTAATCATTTTTAATTGTACTAATTATGAATATCAGAGATTACAATTTCGACGGCAAAAAAGCTATCGTACGTGTTGACTTCAACGTGCCTATTCAGGACGGTAAGATTACAGACATGACTCGTATCAACGGTGCTGCTCCTACACTCAAGCTGATTCTTGAGAAGGGTGGAAGCCTCATCATCATGTCACACATGGGTAAGCCAAAAGGAAAGAAGAAACCAGAACTCTCACTCAGCCAGATTGTTGACGCAGTAAGCCAGACTCTGGGTGTACCAGTTAAGTTCGCTCCAGACTGTGCTGACGCAAGTGAGGCAGCTGCTGCATTGAAGAAGGGTGAAGTGCTCTTGCTTGAGAACCTCCGCTACTATCCAGAAGAGGAAGGTAAGCCAGTAGGTATCGAGAAGGATGATCCTGCATACGAAGATGCAAAGAAAGAGATGAAGGGTCGCCAGAAGGACTTCGCAAAGAAGTTGGCTTCATACGCTGACTGCTACGTAATGGATGCCTTCGGTACAGCTCACCGCAAGCATGCCTCTACTGCTGTCATCGCTGACTACTTCGATGCTGACAACAAGATGTTGGGTCTGCTGATGGAGAAGGAAGTACAGGCTGTTGACAACGTGCTCAGCAATATCAAGCGTCCATTCGTTGCTATCATGGGTGGTTCTAAGGTATCAAGCAAGATCGGTATCATCGAAAACCTCTTGGGTAAGGTCGACAAGCTCATCCTCTGTGGTGGTATGACTTACACCTTCTCAAAGGCACACGGTGGTGAGATCGGTAACTCTATCGTAGAGCTTGACAAGCTCGATGTAGCCCTCAACGTTGAGAAGATGGCTAAGGAGAACGGTGTGGAACTCGTTCTGGGTACTGACTCTATCTGTGGTGACAGCTTCTCTAACGATGCTAAGCAGTTGGTTTGTCCTTCTAACGCAATTCCAGAAGGTTGGGAAGGTCTCGATGCAGGTCCTGAGACTCAGAAGGCATTTGCTGCAGCCATCAAGGGTGCAAAGACCATCCTTTGGAACGGTCCTGCAGGTGTGTTCGAGTTCGATAACTTCTGTGCTGGTTCACGCGCTGTTGGTAACGCAGTTGCTGAGGCTACAGCTGAGGGTGCATTCTCACTCATCGGTGGTGGTGACTCTGTAGCTTGTGTCAACAAGTTCGGATTGGCAGACAAAGTATCTTATATCTCAACTGGTGGTGGTGCTCTGCTCGAGGCTATCGAAGGCAAGGAACTTCCAGGAGTAGCTGCGATTAAAGGATAAGACCCCCTAACCCCCTTTAGGGGGAATTAAAAGTGAAAGATTATATTTCAATACTGTTAACAGCTGTCGTACTGAGCATGTTATGTGCATGTCAGTACGGCAGTGTTGATAAAGAGAAGGGCACCAAGGATTCAGATTCTGCGGTGATCCACATTGCTGTGTTGCCTACAGAGGAATGCCGTCCTTTCTATGTAGCACAGCAGCGGGGATTGTACGACTCTTTAGGAGTGGTCGTCCAGCTCGACACGTTTATGGCCGCTATGGATGCTGATACTGCCTTCATGAACGACCAAGTGCAGCTGCTGGTATCCGACTCTCTGAAAGCCCGTTATCTCAATCGTATCACCCGAAAAGACTCTATCATCGCCATCATCACAGATACCCTACGGCTCTCGGTGATGACTGGCAAACCGACCCGTATCAAGTCCATCAGCAGCCTGAAAGAGAAAATCATTGCTGTGACTCGCAACTCAGCCGTCGACTACTTTGCCGACCAGACGATGGACAAGGCGAAGATTAAACGTGAATATCTCAATCGTCCACAAATCAACAACATCGCACTCAGAGCAGACATGCTCAACCTCAATCAGTACGATGGAGCCATCCTGCCCGAACCGTTCGCCACACAGTGCGAGGAACAAGGTGCCTACCGCATCAACAGTCTCAAGGCCCCTCTGATGCGAGTGCTTGTAAAGCAGCGTGTGATGAAGAAACAGAAACAAGATATCCAGAAAATCATAGAAGCCTACTCGATAGCCCGACATGTCGAATAAGAATATCTACAGCGAACTGCAGGACGGAAACCTGGTCGATGCGCTCATCATGCTCAAGACCAAGGTGGATCACCTGGGGGATTGGCAACTCCAGCAAGATCTGGAACAAATCCAATCCACCTACTCCACCATGCTGTCTTATCTGACTCAAGGCATCGAAGACCCCGAGGCACAATCCATCCGACAGAAACTCATCCAGCAGGCTTACTCCATCAACGACAGGGCCAACCGCTCTATCACCTTGCGGAAACAACCGTTCAACAAATATTGTCAGACCTATACAACCAGCAGGGCTGAAGCACTCAACGTGCCATCCACACAAGTGGCACTCGAAACCATCGGAGTCACGATTCAGGGCCTGCTGACCGATGATATGCGTGAAAGCATCCGTCAACACGATTTAGGGCAAGCCCTCAAACAACATGACGAGTTGATGGGTAAGTTGTTCGACCACACATGGACATCCGACATCTGGACGAAAAACGACTATGCCGACTATTCGAACCTCATCGCCAGCGAACAACTGCCGGCTCCTGACAAAGCTGTCGTTATCAGCGCAGTCACACTTGCCTGTTATGAGTTGTTCGATGTTCAGAAACTGATGCTCCTGTTCGATGCCTATCTGCATAACGACACGGAAATCAGTCAACGTGCCCTCGTAGGGCTGATTCTGCTTATCATCCGTTACGACAACCGTCTGGCCTTCTTCCCGAAGGTCAAGTCACGTTTCAGCCTCTACTGCGAGAACCGTCAGTTTGTCGAGGACTGCTTCCGCATCTTCATGCAACTGCAATACAGCAAGATGACGGATGCCGTGACCGCCAAGATGACAAACGACATCATGCCGGCCATCTTGCGCTCCTCACGGTTCAAGGGAATCGACCTGCGTAAGCTCGATAGCGAACTGACCAAGAACGGAGAGAACCCCGAATGGCACCAGAACACGAAGGACGACAGCAAGGCAGAGAAGAAGATGCGACAGATGGCTGACATGCAGACCGAAGGGGCAGATGTCTATTGGACCTCGTTCGTGTCGCTCAAAGGCTTCCCGTTCTTTCAACAACTCTATCACTGGGTCGCACCCTTCTCGTTCGAATACCCTGAGACCTATCAGTTGACGACTACCCTACGCCCCGAGATTCTGAAGACCGTGAAAGCGTTGTACCAAATCTCACCCTTCTGCAGCAGCGACATGTTTTCTTTCCTCTTCATGATTGAAAGCGTGAAGCAGATGGGACAAGACGTGATCGCAGGCCAAATCAACGAGCAACTCAACGAGGAAGGGGCTCAAGACCTGTTCGACCAACTCAAGTCTCACGAGCGCAAAGCCAAGGATGTGTCGCGTTGTTACATCTACGACCTCTACCGTCTGTTCAAGGCCTATCCCTATCACAGTCAGCTGTTCGACCCCTTCAGCAAGCAGTTCGTCAACTTCTCCCCACTCTATTTCGACATGCTCCGACCTCTTGCCGACAACTACGACGAGACCCTCTCGCTGGCTGAGTTCATGATGCGTCGGGGAGAGTACCACGATGCCATCAGCCTCTTCAACTCACTCCATCCGAAAGAACGCGAGGAAGATAGCGACCTGTGGCAGAAGATGGGATTCTGCCTGCAAAAGATTGGGGAGAGCGAGAGTGCCATCAAGATGTACCTCACCGCCTATCAGCTGAACCCCAATTCGAAATGGACCGTTCAACATCTGGCGCAGACGGCATTCGACGCAAAAGACTACACGTTAGCACAGCAATATATCGACATCATCCTCGAAGACGATGAAGACAACCTGAAGTGGCTGAGCCGTAAGGCAGAATGTCTATTTGGGATGGAGCAATATGAAGAGAGTCTCCCTACCCTCTACAAGGTAGCCTATCTCGATGAACAGTCAGAGAAGGCGCAGGAGATGTTGGCATGGGGATTGTTGATGAGCGGGAACACTGAGAAAGCAGAAAAGATTCACAGCGAACTGATGGAGCAGCATCCATCTGTACGCAACAACATCAACATGGCACACCTCTACCTCCTGAAAGACGACATCCAACAGGCTTACAACCTCTACGCTGCTGCCTATCAACTGGCAAAAGATGAAGAGGAGTTCCGCAAGGCATTCTGGGAATGGAAGAAATATCTCAACCGCATCGGACTGAATGCTGACCGACTGCAGTTGATGTACGATACGGTGAGGATGATACAAGGAGTTAGAAGTTAGGAGTTAGAAGATGATAAGTAAGAACCAGATAAAGCATCTCAGGAGTCTGGAACTCAAGAAGTTCCGGGACATGCATGGTGTGTTCGTAGCTGAAGGCCCGAAGGTGGTGAATGAACTGAAGGGTCATTTCGAACTCGTCGAACTGATTGAAGGTGAGGATGCTGATCGTGTCAGTTTCCTCGATACCCCTCAGCACCTGTTTGCTGTCTTCAAGAAAGCAGCTGAGACACCCATTCCTTCACCTCACGACCAACTGATGCTGGCGCTCGACGACATCCAGAACCCAGGCAATCTGGGTACCATCATCCGTCTGGCCGACTGGTTCGGTATTGAACATATCATCTGCTCACGAGGCTGTGCTGATATCTATAACCCCAAAGTCGTACAAGCTACGATGGGAGCGTTGGCACGCGTACATATACACGAGACCGATCTCACGCAAACCATCACAGACCTACAAGCCAAGGGCCACTTCCCCATCTATGGAACATTCCTCGATGGCGACAACATCTACCAGACCACTCTTCAGCCACACGGACTCATCATCATGGGCAACGAGGGACACGGCATCTCCAATGCTGTGGCAGCAAAGGTCACCCATCGACTGCTCATCCCCAATTACCCACAGGGACGTGAAACCAGTGAATCACTCAATGTAGCCATCGCTACCGCCATCGTATGTTCGGAATTCAGAAGAAGATAATCATGGAGTTCAGGAGTTCAGAAGTTCAGAAGTTCAGACGATACTATGCTAACCAACATCAGCAAGGTATCCTCTCACCTCTCTACTCTTACCTCTTATCTCTATTAATTCTTACACTTTTCACGGCCTGTTCTGTTGACCGCTTCGTGGGTGAGGATGAATACTTTCTGAAAGAGACCCAAGTCGTATCGACCAACCGGAAAGCAACGAAAAACCTGTTACTCGACGACTACATCCTACAGACCCCCAACAGCAAATGGTTTGGAGCGAAGATACCCCTCAAGATCTACTGTCTCGGAGGTGTCGATACCACGAACTGGGCAACACGTCTGTTCCGCAAGATTGGACAGGATCCCGTCATCTACGACCAACGCAAGGCTGAACGTACCATTCAGGATCTGCGGCAGGTGATGTACAACGAAGGATATATGCACACAGATATCCAGCTCGACAAAGCCGTCAAAGGAAAGAAGATCAACATCACCTATATCGTCGACCCAGGCACTCAGTTCACCATCCGCAACATCCGTCGCAACGTCGATGATCCTGTGTTGGAACAACTGATTTGTCAGGACGACACACTGAACTCCCTGCTCCGACATGGCATGCCGTTCAACATCAACCGACTCAACGAAGAGCGCAGTCGTATCTCCACACACTTACGAACGATTGGCTACTATAAGTTCTACAAGGAACTAATCACTTTTGTTGCCGATACCTGTCATGGAAGTACCGAAGTCGACATCACCATGAACATACCGCTCTATCTCGAGAACAACCGATCCACCCCACATCAGCATCAGCAGTATCGTATCGGAAAGCTCAACTATTTCGTCGACACGAACGGCATCACCGATACCCTGCAACTCAACTGCATCAGATACAAGGACACCAACATCTACTACAGCGACCGACTCCGGTTCCGTCCTCACCTGCTCACCTCGAACACCTTGTTCCATGCAGGCGACCTCTACAACGAAGACCATCAGAAGCTCACCTACCGATACCTTACACGTCTGCGGGCCCTCAGCTATTCCAACATCAAGTTCGAGGAGCACGACGATGCAGTCTCCCCCACCCTCGATTGCAACATCATCGTCAACCACGCAGCTTCCAAGTCCATCAATTTCGACCTCGAAGGCACCAACTCGGCAGGCGACCTCGGTATTGCAGCCAGCACATCAATCCAGCACAGGAACCTTTTCCGTGCATCAGAGAGCCTGACGGTGAAACTACGTGGAGCCTACGAGGCCATCACGGGACTTGAAGGCTACGAAGGACACAACTACATCGAATGGGGCGGTGAAGCCACACTCGGCTTCCCAGGCTTCCTCATGCCCGCCGTCAGCAAACAGTTCGGAGCCATCCACAGCGCCACCTCTGAAATATCCCTGCAATACAACATGCAGAACCGTCCGGAGTTCAACCGTCGTGTACTCACAGCTGCCTGGCGCTATAAATGGAACAATGTCAACCAGAAGGCGACCCATCGGTTCGACCTTCTCGAAATCAACTACGTCTACATGCCGTGGATGTCGCGCACCTTCAAGGAGCAATACCTCGACTCACTCGGCAAGACCAATGCCATCCTCAAATACAACTACGAGAACCTGCTCATCACCAAACTTGGCTACACCTACGCCTTCAACTCCTTAGGAACGGCCACAACCACCACCTACGGAAAGAACGCCTACACCATCAAGTTCAATATCGAGACGGCAGGCAACCTGCTTGAAGGCGTCACCGACCTCTTCGGAGCAGAATACACCGACGACGGCAAGCGCAAGTTCTGCGGCATCGCCTACGCACAATATGTCAAGGGCGATTTCGATTTCTCAAAGAGTTTCCGCATCGACAAGAACAACTCGGTAGCCTTTCATGCCGCACTCGGTATCGCCTACCCCTACGGCAACTCCAACATCCTGCCGTTCGAGAAGCGTTACTTCGCAGGAGGAGCCAACAGCGTGCGAGGATGGTCGGTACGTTCACTCGGACCAGGAGCCTACAACGGTGCCGACCGAGGCATCAACTTCATCAACCAGTCGGGCGACCTCAAGCTCGACCTCAGCATCGAATACCGTGCCTTCCTCTTCTGGAAGTTCAACGGAGCACTCTTCATCGATGCCGGAAACATCTGGACCATACGCGACTATGCTGATCAGCCAGGCGGTGCTTTCCGCTTGAACGAATTCTACAAACAAATCGCTGTTGCCTACGGACTCGGACTACGCATGAACCTCGATTTCTTTATCCTCCGCTTCGATGCCGGCATGAAAGCCATCAACCCTGCCTATCAAGGACACGGTCACTACCCCATCGCACATCCTGTCCTCAGTCGCGACTTCTCTTTCCACTTCGCAGTAGGACTGCCGTTCTAATTTACTTTTTTTTATTTTTTTCGTATTTTCTTAGCGTTTTTGGACTTTGGATAGAATTCTCGCGCTCCAAGGTAAAAAAAACCGCAATTCTTATGCTCAGTTGTCTATTTTTTGTATCTTTGCACCATGAAATCATGTAAAACAAAAAAATAGAGCAATGAAAAAGAATCTCCTCTGGATGCTCGCCGCCATCCTCGCCTGCGGCGCAAGTGTTTTGTCCGCGTGTTCGGACGATATGGTCGATAACCCCGTGGTCGTAGAACAGGTTGCATATTCCGTCAATGGGATCAGCGATTGTAACGGTCAAATGGTGTATCTGATGAATATGACGAACGAAAAGACTATCGACAGTGTCAAAATTGTCGATGGTAAATTCTCATTCAGCGGCTTGCTCGACAAAGATGCCATGATGGGGATAGGCTTAAATAAGTTTGAGGTAAATTGCTGGATAACACTTTTCTTCAACGATGGCACGCCTGTAACAGCTAATCTCAACGACAGCACGCTTGTGGGTTCTCCGCTGAACACCTGCCTTTCTTACTACGACATAGAGGTTTATCGTCCGTACTTTAATTTACAAAGAAAAGTGATGGCTATGTCAGAAGAAGAAATTGCGGCTAAGGAGGAAGAAATCATGGAAGCGCTCATTCAAATAGATGAAGATATCACAGCCATGGTGAACCAGATCTTTATTGACGAGCGCAATACGCTCATTCCCCTGGCCTTTGCCATAGATTACTTTTATGGCAACGGCATTGAGGCTTATGACAAGTTAATTGAGGAGGGCGTGATTTTTGCGAATCACCCATACCTCAAGTATGCAAGAGACAAGGTAGCGGCAATGGACGCTGAGTAATTTGTAATTATTAATAGTTAAATTGTAAATCAATAGTAAATAAGACGATGAAAAAGAATCTCCTATGGATGCTCGCCGCCATCCTCTGCTGCGGCGCAAGTGTTTTTACCGCGTGTTCGGACGACATGACCGATAACCCTGTAGTAGAATCTGTTGCATATTCCGTCAATGGAATCAGCGACAGTAACGGTAAAATGGCTTATCTGTATAATATGTCTACCGAGAAGTGTATCGACAGCGTCAAAGTAGTCGATGGCAAATTCTCATTCTACGGGTCGATTGACAAAGAAGCCCTGATTGGAGTAAGCTTACAAAAACTAGGGCCGGGTAGCTGGTACCTATTTTTCTTCAACGACGGCACGCCTGTAACGGCTAATCTCAACGACAGTACGCTACAGGGTTCACCACTGAACACCCGCCTTTCTGAGTACGACAAGGAGGTTAATCGTCCGTACTATGAGGTATACATGAAAGCGATGACTATGTCAGAGGAAGAATTTGCGGCTAACGAGGATGCAATCATAGAAGAGTTGAATCAAGCATTTGCAGAAATGTTAGCCAAGATTAACCAAATATATATTGACGAGCGCAACACACTCATTCCCGTAGCCTTTGCTATGGATTACTTCTATGGCAACGGCTATATGGCTTATGACCAGTTAGTGGAGGAGGGCGTGTATTATGCGAATCACCCATACCTCAAGTGGGCAAGAGACTATATCGCCACAAAATACCCTGACCGTAAATAGCAGACCCGTTCCCTTATAAAGTTTAGAGTTTAGAGTTTAAAGTTTAGTAGGTTAATAGGTTAGTAGGGAACTCCTAACTCCTAACTTCCAACTCCTAACTCCTAACTCCTAACTCCTAACTTCTAACTCCTAACTATTAGATTAAATAAGTATGAAGAAGAATCTGATGACGCTTGCAGCCGTCCTTTGCTGCACAACAATGATGGTATTGACATCGTGCTCCACCGATGACAATCCTGTAACAGAGTATTATGACTACGATGAAGCATTCAGCTACACCTACCAGGGACAGAAGCTCTACTACATCGTCAATCCTGAGGGCGAAGCAGTCGTCGTGTCACCGATGTACCCAGAATTCGACTATAATACCTTTCAGACGTGGACGGGCTACGATAAGCCTCAGGGCGACGTTATCATCCCTGACTATATCCCTTTCAACGGCAGCAAATGCTTGGTAAGGAAGGTAGGTGATTATGCCTTTTATAATTGTGATGAAATCACCTCTGTCACCTTACCTTCTACACTCCGTTCCCTCGGTAGTGCCTGCTTCTGCAGATGCCTTGGCCTGACGGATGTGACCATTCCAGAGGGTGTCACCAGTATTGACATCAGCGCCTTCAATTATTGCCAGTCACTGAAAACGGTGAAACTGCCTTCAACCCTGAAATCACTGGATATGTACACCTTCTATATGTGCAATAGTCTGAGTGAGATAAACATCCCCAGCTCACTGGAATACATCGGTGAAGAGGCCTTTTGCTACTGTGAAAGCCTAACCGAGGTGACCATTCCCTGTGGCGTAAAAGAACTGCCAGGGTACACCTTCTTTGGTTGTACCAACCTCACCACTGTCAAACTTTCTGAGGGCCTTGAAACCATTGACCATTCTGTCTTTGCTCAATGTACGAACCTGAAGACTATCAATATTCCCGAAGGGGTGACCACTATTAATGAATGGGCCTTTTCTGAATGTGAAAGTCTGGAAGAAGTCACTCTCCCAACGACACTGACCACTATAGGGCTTGGAGCCTTCGTCGCATGTTCTTCTTTGACCTCGATAGTGATACCAGAGGGAGTGACATCGATTGGTCAATACGCCATTTGCTTTTGTGAGAAGCTACAAGAGGTCAAGTTGCCAAGCACACTGACCACAATCAGCGATGGTTGCTTCGTTTACGACGAATCGCTGACCTCCATCGTTATTCCTGAAAACGTCTCTTTCGTTGACAGTTTTGCCTTCTATGAATGTACAAACCTGAAGGAGGTGACGTTCCCAGCCACACTCACAGCCATTGGCGACAGTGTATTCGTCAACGATAAGTCAATCGAAACCATCACCCTGCATTGTGCCGTGCCCCCTACCCTCGGCAAAGGCGCATTCACCCAATTCGATGCCAAACTCATCGTGCCCCAAGGCGCAGCTGATGCCTACCGCAAGGATGAAACCTGGGGACTATTCGCAACTATAGAGGAGGAGTAAGACCCCGTTTTGAGGTGAGTGGTGAGAGGTGAGAGGTGAGAGAAATGTTCGCAGATGTTAACGCCCTGTGGTATCCTCTTACCTCATACTCCTTACCTCTTTTACCTCTTCATTAATAATTGGTTATTAGGTTAGTCGTGGCTCAACTCCTAACTTCTAACTCCTAACTCCTAACTTTTAGATTTCAACTTTCAACCCACCTTAACAATTAATCATTATGAAACAAATCCTGCAACCGAAAAATCTCGCAGCAGTATTGCTACCCACCGGAGCAGCACTGCTGGCTGGTTGTACTGACACATCAGACAACCCCGTGGACAACAATCTGCCAAAGCCGAACGGTGATGGCAAGTACAACATCATCTTCATCACAACTGACCAGGAAGCATACATGGAGCAGTATCCTGAAGGAAGTGACTTTGCTGCCCGTGAGCGGCTGAAGGCCATAGGTACCTCGTTCGAGAAGCACTATGCCTGTGCCAACGTATCTACGTCAAGCCGTTCTGTCATCTACACAGGTCGCCACATTACCGAGACCTGCATGCTCGACAACACCAACTATGCTTTCCAGCCCAACATGTCGACAGAGCTTACCACTGTAGGCGACATGCTCCGAAAGGCTGGATACTACACAGCCTTCAAGGGTAAGTGGCACATGTCGGAAGGTATCAACTCGCTCGAAGAGTATGGATTCAGCGACTGGACCGAGGGCGATATGTATGGAGCCGTCTATGAGGGCTGGCATGAGGACGGTACGATTGCCCAGAACACCATTGATTGGTTGAAGAGCAAGGGTAAGCAGCTGAACGCCAACGGTCAGTCGTTCTTCCTTGCTGTCAACTTCCTGAACCCTCACGACATCATGTACTACAACGAGGATGGCATCGGAGGATTGGCCGGTCAGGGCGTGCCTGCTCCCGATGACCTCGTCTATAAGAAGAGTTACAATGTGCCTGTACCTGCCACATGGAATGAACCGTTCGACAAGGAAGGCCGCGTAGCTGCCCATGGCGAGTATGCAGGCAACTGGGAGCGTATGGTTGGTCCTTCTCCTACAAGCGAGGCAGGTTGGAAGACGTTCCGCGACTATTACTACAACACCATCCAGGACTGCGACAATCACATGCTGCAGTTGCTCAACTATTTAGCAGATAACAACCTGATGCAGAACACCATCATCATCTATACCAGCGACCATGGTGAGATGCAGGGCGAACACGGTCTGAAAGGCAAGGGTGGCTACATCTACGAGAACAATATCCATGTGCCGCTGATTGTCTACCATCCCGAAATCAAGGGTGGCGGCCACTGCACCCACATCACCTCGCATCTGGATCTTGCCCCCACATTCGTCGATTTCGCCACCAACGGCGATGCTTCGCAGTTCGCTGCCATCACCGATGGCCTGCATGGTCACTCACTGGTGCCTGCTGTCAAGAATCCTTCTATCGATGTGCGTAATGGCGAAGGAGCTCTCTTCTGCTACGACATGCTATCGATGATCGACAGCAAATTCATGATCGACCAGTCCATCAAGCCAGCCTATCGTCTCGACATCACCAAGCGCGGTTTCGTCCGTGGTATCATCACCGAAGACTACAAGTTTGCTCGTTATTTTGCACCTGTCGGCTTCAACACACCTACCGACTTCAACGATCTCTACGAGAAGAACGATGTGGAGATGTTCGCCTACGGCAGTGCCGAGACCGACAACCTGGCATGGCCAAAGGGCAACAACCAATCTGTAGTTGAACAGATGAACCAGAAGTTGAACACCCTTATCGGACAAGAGATTGGTGTTGACGACGGCCGTGAGACAAAGACTTATTCACAGTATGGTGTAAAGCCATTTGCTAAACCAGTGGAATAATCTCTCATTGTAAATGTTCATTGATCCCCTTCGCCACTATGCCATCGAGGTAAAACCCATCGGTGCTGCCTGCAACCTGCGTTGCGAGTACTGCTACTACTTAGGGAAAGGGAGCGGCCAGTCTGCCGCCCCCGCCCTGATGTCTGACGATGTACTCGAACGCTACGTCCAGCAGGTTATCGCCATCCACGGCCGACGGGCCGAGATAGAGTTTGCCTGGCACGGCGGCGAGCCGACGATGTGTGGCATCCCCTTCTTTGAAAAGGCTTTACAGCTACAACGGAGGTATGGTCTCGGTCGTCGCATCCTCAACACACTACAGACCAACGGTACACTGCTCACCGACGACTGGTGTCGTTTCTTCCACGACCACCACTTCCGCATCGGCATCAGCATCGACGGTCCGGAACACTTGCATAACATTTACAGAAAAGACGTGCATGGTGAGGGAACCTTTGCCCGCACCATGCACGGTCTTGAACTCCTACAGAAACACGGCGTGGAGTTCAACACGTTGACCACCGTCAACGCAGCCAACGCCACCCACCCCACCGAAGTCTATGACTTCCTCCGACAGTTCTCCGACTTCATGCAGTTCCTGCCTGTCGTCGAGGTCCTGCCAAGAGCGAAGGACAACGGCAATGTTGCCATGCCACCTGGGCTGTATACACATATCCATCACCATGAGGGGCAGCAGGTGAGTCATTTCTCCGTTCCTGCAGAAGCCTACGGCAAGTTCCTCTGCACCATCCTCGACCTCTGGATGGCAAAGGACATGGGCCACAAGTTCGTTCAGGTCATTGAGGCCACCATCGGCAACCTCACACGGCGACCCGCTGGCCTCTGCGTCCACGAAGGGGTCTGCGGCCACTGCGGTGTCATCGAGAAGAACGGCGACCTATACCGCTGCGACCGCTACGTCTTCCCCGAGTACCGCATCGGCAACATCATGACTCAACCACTGCACGATATGATGCAGACCAACCGCCGTTTCGGTGAATACAAAATCGACAGTCTTCCCAGCCAGTGCCTCCACTGCGATGTGGTCGACCTCTGCTTCGGTGGCTGTCCCAAGGATCGGCTCCTTGAGCGCCTGACGTTCGGTTCCATTGCAGCGTCACCCATTGGCACATCTGCCGTCGGTGCCACCGTGGAGCGCCGCAACTACCTCTGTGCCGGCTACAAGATGTTCTTCCGGTATATCCGCCAGAAGTACCCCCAGATAAAAAAAAAGCTTTAGCCCCTCCGTTTTGAGGTGAGAGGTGAGAGGTGAGAGAAATGTTCGCAGATGCACTCCTAACTTCTAACTCCTAACATCTAACTTCTAACTCCTAACTCCTAACTCCTAACTTCTAACTCCTAACTCCTAACTATTAGATTAAATAAGTATGAAGAAGAATCTGATGACGCTTGCAGCCGTCCTTTGCTGCACAACAATGATGGTATTGACATCGTGCTCAACCGATGACAATCCTGTAACAGAGTATTATGACTACGACGAAGCATTCAGCTACACCTACCAGGGACAGAAGCTCTACTACATCGTCAATCCTGAGGGCGAGGCAGTCGTCGTTTCGCCGATGTACCCAGACATCGACTTAGACAATGAAGAATCATGGACAGGTTTCGACAAGCCTCAGGGCGATGTTGTCATCCCTGACTATGTACCTTTCAACGGCAGCAACTGCCCGGTAAGGGAGGTTGGGAATTATGCCTTTCTTAAATGTGATGAAATCACCTCCATCACTTTGCCTACCACACTCCGTTCCGTTGGAGCGTACTGCCTATTCTCCTGCACAGGCCTGACCGAGCTGACCATTCCAGAGGGAGTTACCAGCATCGGCAATGGAGCCTTCCGTTATTGTACGAACCTGAAAACAATCAATATTCCCGAAGGAGTGACCTCTATTAATGAATGGGTCTTTGCCAACTGCGAAAGCATCGAGTCGATAACGCTTCCTAAGAGCGTGTCCGTACTTGGCGGAGCAGCGTTTTACAACGACGTCAACCTTGTTTCTGTGAACCTCCAAGAGGGTTTGGATTCTATTGGCAACTGGGCCTTTGGTTACTGCAAAAAACTCGAGACGATAACGATTCCCAAGAGCGTGACCAAAATTGGTGACGTAGTGTTTTACGGCGACGTCAACCTTGTTTCTGTGAACCTCCAAGAGGGTTTGGAATCCATTGGCAACTGGGCCTTTTCCTCCTGCCCAAACCTCGAGTCGATAACGTTTCCCAAGGGCTTGACCAAAATTGGCGACTATGCATTTAGCGACAACCAAAAACTAGTATCTATTAACCTACAAGAAGGTTTGGAATACATCGGCGAATGGGCCTTTGGTTGCTGCGAAAGCCTCGAGTCGATAACACTTCCTAAAAGCTTGTCTGTTATTTCTGGAGCAGCGTTTTACGAAGACGTCAACCTTGTCTCTGTGAACCTCCAAGAGGGTTTGGATTCCATTGGCGACTGGGCCTTTGGTCGCTGCGAAAGCCTCGAGTCGATAACACTTCCTAAGAGCGTGACCAAATTAGGCATCAAGACCTTCTTTGGCTGTTCTTCAATGTCCTCGATCGTGATACCAGAGGGGATGACATCAATCGGTCAAGCATCCTTTAGCTATTGTGAGAAGCTACAGGAAGTTCTGTTGCCAAGCACACTGACCGCAATCAGCGAAAGCTGCTTCGAAAAAGCAGAAATGTTGACATCCATCGTCATTCCTGAAAACGTATCTGTCATTGACAGTTTTGCCTTCTATGAATGTACAAACCTGAAGCAGGTAACGCTCCCTGCTGCGCTCACAGCCATTGGCGACAGTGTATTCGCCAACGATAAGTCAATCGAAACCATCACCCTGCATTGTGCCGTGCCCCCTACCCTCGGCAAAGGCGTATTCACCCAATACAATGCCAAACTCATCGTGCCCAAAGGCGCAGCCGATGCCTACCGCAAGGATGAAACTTGGGGACTGTTTGCAACTATAGAGGAGGAGGAGTAAGACCCTCCTCCCAAAGGGAGGAAGATGTAAAATGTAGAATGTAAAATGTAAAAATGAGGATCCCCGCTCCCCCTCTATGGGGAGGATAAAGTTGAAAGTTTAAAGTTTATAGTTTAATTGGTTAATAGGTTATTAGATTTGAGGTGAGAGGAGAGAGGTGAGAGGTGAGAGAAATGTTCGCAGATGCACTCCTAACTCCTAACTCCTAACTTATATCTCCTAACTTCTAACTCCTAACTCCTAACTCCTAACTATTAGATTAAATAAGTATGAAGAAGGTAAACTACATCTTGAGTGTACTGACGATAGCAGTAGCACTCACCGCAGGCTTCACAGCTTGCTCGAACGAAGATAACAGCGTGGACGGGGACGGACAATTCCCCTTTCAGACGAATGTGTTTCATGTCAGCATCCCTGCCACTTTAGGTAGCACCACTCGTGGCGTAGAGTTCAGCGGAGATTCGTATGTCAGATCCATATTCATGGATGGAGAGAAGGTCCTAGTCTATAACGAAACACTAAATGCCTTCGCCTGCGAATATGATGACGATGAAGAGGAATATGTTCCTATTGCACTGAATCCCACAGACATCTCTGCCGACGGGAAGCATTGCACCCTGACAGGCGACCTGAAATTCTATAAATATGACGATCTACACGATTTCTATCCTGTTACCCCCGGAGCATCTGACACCTACAGTCTGTACTACCAGATGAATCGCGCGGATACAGAAGAGCCAACATCCTCCTATTTCAGTTTTGACCTACAATTTGGCTCGACCGCAGATGTTTCATTACGTGACTTTGCGATGGCAAAAGGGGTTACACTGACACGAATCGGAAACACCCTGAATGCCAATAATGTGGATTTCCAGGTGATACAGTCGACATTCTTCCACCTGAACTTCATCCTGAAAGACGAAACTGGGGCGGAAGTGAATTCCAACATTAGCAGTCTGGAGATCTATTCGGAAAACGAAACGCTCGTATATCAATATTATCCAGTTAGTGACAATTTCTACAGGGATTGGATACTTTTTCCCCATGTTGATGGGAATGAGCTCTACACGATGCTCAGATTTAACTATGACGAAGATCACCCTGCAGCAAGCGACATGCTGACCTTTGTTGCTTTTGATGCTGAGGACATAAAATACGTTGGCACAATGAGTTGCCCCACTGACGGCTTCAAGTTCGGTGAATACTACCAAAGCTCGGTGACATTACAGGCTGAGCCATTGACCGTGATTGACGATGACACAAGTTCACCAGTCACAAAGACAGGAGATACATTCATCCTGGAAGACGGTCATAATTATACGGTCAGCGGAACTGGAAAAGGAAACATTGTGGGAAGCGGAGAGATTGTACTGAAACTTGCAGACTACACCCAAATCCGAGGATGCGTGAATCTACAAAGCGTATCTGGAAAGACCGCGAAGATTACCACAAATGAATACTGCAAAATCATCAATCCGGGCGCTATCGCATTGCAAGGCAATACGGGCTATAAGACCATAGTAGATATTAACATGGATTTAATCATCAATGGTAATACAAGCGGAGACTTCGAGATGACCCAAAGCTCATACGTAATCGTTGAAGGGGACATCTCTGACGGTGCTTACTATTTGAATAAATGGGCAATACTTATGGTCAACGGATCGATAGGAGGAACCATTACGGCAGCATTCGACGAAAACGGGAAAATGGATAGCGATATAACCAACAATTACGACGAATATGAGGACTACAAAATATTCATCAGCACATCCCCACCTAACCCCGTCTTTAACATGGAGACATTCTATAAGATTTCGGTTAACGAGCCTCTATCCTTTGATGTTTCCGCCAGCGTTGAGGGCGGTGACATATCAACCATTGAAATGACCTACAACGATTTCTCCTCTGGATTCACCTGGGATGCAGAATCCGGACACTTTGAAGTAACCCCGGAAACACCAGGAGACTATTGTATCGAATTTAATGCCACAAGTTCTTTCGGTACCGAATCCACGATAATGGTAGTGGTGATAGTGAACGAATAAGAACGCTATAAGTAAAAAAATACCAAGTTAATACCAATTAAAAAACTTTGATTATGAAGAAGATGTTATCATGTATCGCAGTGTTGCTCTGTGCATTCTCAGTACATGCACAGACAGATTTCAAGGAGGACTTCTCTTCTTTGCCAAAAGCAAAATACGGTGCTAATAGTGCTGTAACCCTCTCGATACCCTCGGGTGAGTGGGAGGCTTTGAAGATGGAAATAAAAGAGAACAATGGTGTCAAGCAGTTCACGTTCTACAGCGGTAGTAGCTCTTATCTGATTACCCCAGCTCTGGATGACCCAGGCAAGATTTCTGTTGACTGGGGATCAGGCGGTAGCAATAAATTAGTTATCAGCTACTCAGTCAATTACGGAGCATGGCAGCAACTTGCAGAGATTTCTTCCGGTGGTTCTGGTGCAAAGTCATATAGTGCCAAGACAGGTCTCGACGGAAAAACCAACGTGCGCTTCCGCTTTGTAGGCAGTTCCACTAACACGTATGTGACAAAGGTGGCCATCAAGTCAGCGAATGCTGCTCCCGTTGTTCCCGATGACCCAACGTATATCACTGAGGGTGTGTGGGTACCAACGAAGGCTTTCCCAACGGCAACGAAGGAGATTTACATTGCTCCAGACGGCAACGACCAGACAGGTGACGGTTCGAAAGAGAATCCTTGGTTCAACTTAGGCAAGGCCATTGATGCGGCAACGCCAGGCACACATATCATCTGCCGTGGCGGTACTTACAATATGAAGGTACAGGGCGATGGTAAGTTCACGATTCGTCTCAGGAACAGTGGTACAGCAGAAGCCCCCATCGTCATCCGTTGCTACGACGGCGAGAAGCCTGTCTTCGACTTCGTGAACGGCTTGACAACTGAGCGTGTCGGTGAGCGTGGTCTGACCATCACAGGTGACTACTGGTGGCTCTTCGGCTTGCATATTACCCACGCCGCTGACAACGCTATCAAACTGGAAGGCTCACACAACCGCATTGAGCGTTGTGAATTCTCGTATAACCTTGACACCGGACTGCAGATGGGCTTTGGGCATAAGTTCTCAGACACCTTTCCCGGCATTAGCGAGAACGATGGCACCTACTGCGCCTACAACGATATCATCGACTGCGACTCGCATCACAACTGCAACTATGATTCCAGCTACGGAGATAAGGCCGCCGGCTTTGCCTGTGGATATCACAACGGCGTAGGTAACCGCTTCATCCGCTGCCGTGCATGGTATAACAGTAACACTTCATGGGATCTCTTCGAGACCGACTATGATGTTGTGATAGCAGAATGCTGGGCTTGGATGGCTGGTGATAAATCTGAACTTCTTTGGGTGAAGGATTATATCACTAAACATACATCAGAACAGTTCTCCAGCTCCGGCAACGGCTTCCAGCTCGGTGGTAACGGTACTGGCGGCAATTCAAGAGGAATCCATTATGTCTTCAACTCCATCTCGTTCGGCCATTGGCAAAGCAGCACCGCAACGGGTTTCTACAGTAACGGTCACACAGGCGGTCATGTTCTGGTAGGCTGTCTGGCCTTTGACAACAACTGCGACTACATGTTTGAAAGCGATGGCTCCGATGCCAACACTAAGTTTTATAATAATGTATGTCTTGGTAAACAAGAAATCTATGTTGGCTATGACGATTACAATGCCGTGCCTTCGCCGATGTCGAAGAATGGTTGGACAAATCATGTTGTAACTGGCATCAGTGCTGACAACTATGTCACGCTGGACAAAGACGATGCACTGCTGCCTCGCGACATCAACGGCGGTCTTCCACGCAAATTCGGTCGTCCGACAGCAGATCCAGAAAATCAGTTAGTTGATGCCGGCAATGCTGACCTGGATAATGTCAATGGTGTCTGGCAGCAACTGGTGCAGGACTTCCCCTTCCTGGCACGTACCACCACTGGCACAGCTCGCGACATAGGTCCATACGAACTTCCTTCAAATACCGCCACCGCCCTCAGCGAAGTCAGCGGTTCAGCCAGGGCCAAAACACTCAAGGTCATGCAAAACGGACGCCTTGTCATCATGAAGAACGGCAGACGCTACAACGCCCTGGGACAGACGCTGCGTTAGGAAAAAGAGTTAGCGAAGAGTGAAGACAAATAAAACATCTAAACACAATGAGATTATGAATATTCTTATTTTACAAGGCTCTCCGAGAGCCAACGGAAACACCGCTTGGATGGCGGAAGAGTACAAGAAAGCTGCCGAGGCAGCAGGTCATCAGGTAACACTGGTCAACGTATCGAGAAAGAAGATTGCAGGCTGTCTGGCTTGCGAGTACTGTCGCAATAAGGGCAATGGTGCCTGCATCCAGAAAGACGATATGCAGGAACTCTATCCGCTGATGGCAGAGGCAGAGGTGCTGGTACTGGCTGCGCCCATCTATTACTTCACACTCTGCGCCCAGATTCAGGCTCCTATCCAACGAATGTACTGTGTGAACCATCCTGCCAAGGTGAAGAAGATGGCCTTGCTGATGTCATCCTACTCGCCTAACGTCTATGATGGTGCTGTCGCAGAGTTCCGCGATATCTGCAACTACTGGGGCGTTGAGAACATGGGCTACGTCAGCGCTAAGATTGACGAGCAGAAGACAGATGCCACGCTGAGCAAAGTTCAGGCATTGGTGCAGAAACTGTAAACAGCCAAACGATGACGATACTGTTCCTTCACGGGTTCTTTGCCAGTGGGCAGTGCGTACCTGCATTGGCATTGAAAGAGGCTTTCGAGGGTAAAGCGAAGGTGCTGACACCAGACCTTCCCTTACATCCCAAGGAAGCCATCAGCTTCATACGTGACGTGATTGACCACGAGAAGCCGGACTTGCTGGTAGGCAACAGCTGCGGTTCGTTCTATGCACAGATGGTGGCTCCGATTGTAGGGCTTCCTGCGTTGCTTGGCAACCCACACTTCAAGATGACGGAATTCCTGAAGACGAGAATTGGTGAACACCAATACAAGTCACCTCGTAACGATGGACGTCAGAACTTCATCATTGATGAGCCATTGATAGCAGAGTTTGCAGAGATAGAGGTTCATCAGTTTGACTGCTGCAATCCATTCTACAAGAATCGTATCATCGGGATATTCGGCGACCAAGACACATTGGCGCATTTCGAACCGCTGTTTCGTGAGCACTACGATTGTGCTTTTCACTTCCCAGGAGGACACACTCCCACTGCCGAAGAAGTACGCAATTATTATGTTTCTGTGATAGAGCAACACCTATGGGGGTATGCAGAGCAAAGTGGTAGGTCTCGCTATTTCCAACATTTCAAAGGAGGCAAATACCGGTTTATACAAACTGCATTTGACAGCGAGACACAAGAGCGGATGGTGATATACCAAGCCATGTATGGGGAACAGAAGTGCTGGGTGCGTCCTGAAAAGATGTTCTTTGAGAAGATAACCAGAGACGAAAAGACATTCAACAGATTCACAGAAATCGATAACTGCCTGTGAATAAACCATCTACAGAAAACAAAAACCTTGTAAGCCGAAACTTACAAGGTTTGTTTTGTAGCGCCTACGAGAATCGAACTCGTGTTCCATGCGTGAGAGGCATGTGTCCTAGCCGCTAGACGAAAGCGCCATTTGATTTACTATTTAGCCATTTACTATTTACAATTTGGCCATTTG
>JAFZYE010000044.1 GCA_017616445.1 Bacteroidaceae bacterium | reverse complement strand
TTTTTCTTTTTGCGTACAAACATGCTGCAAAGATACACAAAAAAATGCTTGCGCCACCCAAATCACCCCAAAATCTAATCATAACTGATTGATTATCAGGCTCTGATTTTTTGAATTTGAAAAATCGACGAAGTCAGGAAAAGTTATAACGTGCAGTCATATCATGCCCAATGGTGGTGTTGCGGTTGCGTGTGCTGAGCGAGTCGATGAACGCCATGTTGTTCGCCACATCGTACACATTGGTTCCTCCGACCGATTTATTGTTGGTGTAGCTGTACGAGAACTCTATTTTATGGTTGTATGGAGACCCCTGTTTATAGAGATATAAACTATAGTTGGCCGACATGCGGAAATTGTCGGCGTTATTGGGCGATGTGCTATAGCGCTCATAGCTCCAGACGCTGTCGCCATATTGCAGGTACTCCGTCTCACGCTTCTCATAGTTGGTCGAGTAGCTGTGGTTGTGCGAGTAGTTTGTGTTGATGCTGATGTGGCTACGGACTTTCTTGTTAAAGGATTTGCTATAATTGGCACTGAACGTCATGTTGTCGGAGTAGCGACGTTGGTGCCGATTGTTCGTGATGTTGGTCAGACCGATGGCTCTCAGCTCCTGCTCGCTGAGCAGTTCCTGCCCGTCGGCTGTGAACGGATTGTCGTTGTAGGTAGCCTCCTCCGACCTGTCGTGCGAGTGGGTGTTCGAACTGGAGATGTTCATTGAGGCACTTATTGACCCCACTTTCGCCCAACTGCCATTTCCTGAGAGATACTGACTATACGTATTGGTGTAGCTCTTACTCTGACTTGTGCCTCGCGAGTACTGCTGGTAGTCAGGCATTACGGTTGCTGACAAACTTTCGTTCTTGCTTCGCTGGTCGCTATATCTATACTGTGCATTGCCATTCAGGTACATCTTTTTAATCTTTCGGTAGTACGACCCCTGAATGGAGTTTTGGCTGTTTTTCCATGTGCTGGCCTGCGGCAAGTCGTCAAGCGTCACCGTTGTCGTCCACTCGCCCTTTCCGCCCGAATTCCATCGCACGTTCTGCAATCGCAGTCTGTACGTGTTCTTCTTGTTCGATGTTCCCAGCTCGGGCTTCGCAATCTCCACGCGGTTCACCGGATTCTTCGTTATCATGTCGGCCACCAGACGTGAACTGTCCATGCTAATCGTGTCGACGTCGTGATAGATTCTGAATTGTTTCAAGTCAGCATTCTCGATGTTATCGAGCGCAATCTTCATGTCGTTGGCGAAGAACGACTCTCCGTTCAGGCGGATTTCGCTGATGACGCTGTCGCGATAGGTCAGCACGCCCTGGTCGTAGCGCAGTCCGGGCAGACGCCGCACCAGATTGAGCAGCACCGTGCCGCGCGGCATCATGAACGCATCGACGTTGAACACCGTCGTGTCGCCACTCTCGTACATGCGCTTCAGCTCGTCCACGATGAGCACTTCCTCCGAACTCATCGGCTTGCTCTTCAGCACGATGCTGTCGAGTTGCAATTGCCAATTATAGCCTAACGATTTTCTGTTGGAGTCCCAATATTGCTTCGTCATCGTGTATTCCTTCTCAAAAGTTTCATAACCCACATACGACACGCGCACACGCACACGTGCTGATTCCTTTTTCTTGATACGTTTCTTCAGTACTTCCATACCCAAGTTGAACCATCCCTTTCGGTCCGTGGCACCCGCTCCGCGTTCGGCCAACGTGTCGTTGAGGCATACTACCGTTACGTTCGCATTCGGAAGCGTGTAAGGCTCTGGTTCCATCTCGTCAGTACCGTAGATCCAACCCGAGACTATAAGGTAGTCCTCGTCGCCCACTGTTTGACGGTTCTGGGCCTGCATTGTCATTGCCATGCCCAACAACGCAAGAAAAAGAAAGATAGTTAGTGCGTAACTGTCTAATGACTGATTTGGTCTTAACTTCATACTTCGTAATTACATTAATTTGGCTGCAAAGTTACGAAAAAAACAAGCACCGACCAAAGAAATTAGTTTACAAAAAATTTACATTTTCCGGGAATTCGTCACTATATACGGACTTTCGTCACAAAAGCCCCATTTCATCGAATCTTCTATTCTTCTATGAAGTTAAGTGTTTCGACTTTCGATAGCCGTTCGCGCAGTTGCGGCATCAGTCCACGGCGGATGCGGAGCGTCATGGTGCAGTTGGTGTCGTAACCCTGCGAAAGGATTTGGGGATTGAGGTCTTTCACCACCTTCATCACGGCGTTCATCATGGGGAACTCGAAGGAGAACGTGATGTCGTCGTCGACCGTCTTCTCAATGATTTGTGCGTTCTCGAGTGCTTCGATGGCTGCCTGGCGGTAGGCGACAATCAGTCCGCTCGTGCCGAGCTTGATGCCGCCGAAGTAGCGGACGACGATGATGAGGATGTTGGTCAGACCATAGGAGTTTATCTGTCCAAGGATGGGTTTGCCGGCTGTGCCCGACGGTTCGCCGTTGTCGTTGGCGCGGAACTCTGTGCGTTCGGCGCCGAGCATATAGGCATAGCAGGCATGGCGGGCATCGTAGTAGCGCTTCTGATATTCCGCTACGTATTGTTTGACTTGCTCGACCGACTGCACAGGAATGGCAAACGCAAGGAACTTACTCCGCTTTTCAGAGTAAGTTCCTTCTGCGATTGCTGCTATGGTTTTGTAGCTGTCGGGCATGGTATTGGGCCTATGGGGCTAATTGGGCTAATTGGGCCAATGGGTAATTAACTCAATTTATGAATCACAAGCCCTGAGCGGAGCTTTGGCTCGAACCACGTTGCCTTAGGCGGCATAATCTTGCCTGAGTCGGCAATGTTCATGATTTGCTTCATGGTGACAGGGTAGAGGGCAAGAGCTGTGCGCATCTCACCGCTATCCACACGGCGCTTGAGTTCGCCCAGTCCGCGGAGTCCGCCCACGAAATCGATGCGGTTGTCGCGGCGCAAATCCTTGATGCCGAGTATCTCGTCGAGAATCAGTCGGGATGAGATGCTGACATCGAGCACACCAATAGGGTCGCTGTCATCGTAAGTGCCTGGCTTGGCTTTCAAGCTGTACCACTCGCCGTCGAGATAGAGTGAGAACTCGTGTGGTTGCTGAGGACGATACTCAGCCGCACCTTTCTTCACTACCTCGAAGTACTTTGCCAAAGCTGCAAGGAACTGCTCGGACGTAAGCCCGTTGAGGTCGCGGATGACGCGGTTGTAGTCGAGGATGGTGAGCTGGCTTGCAGGGAAGCACACTGCCATGAAGTAGTTGTACTCTTCATCGCCTCTGTGGTTGGGATTCTGCTTGGCCTTCTCTGCACCGATGAGTGCAGCTGCTGCGCTGCGGTGGTGTCCGTCTGCTATATAGAAAGCAGGCATCTTGCCGAACTCAGCGGTGATGGTTTGTATGTCGGCATCGTCGGTGACGCACCAAAGCTTGTGGCCAAAGCCGTCGATAGGTGCAACGAAGTCGTATTCAGGCTCTGTCTTTGCGTACTTATCGATGAGTTTCAGTAGCACCTCGTCGTCGGGATAGGCAAAGAACACAGGCTCGATGTTCGCATCGTTGACGCGGACATGCTTCATGCGGTCTTCCTCCTTATCGGCACGAGTCAGCTCATGCTTCTTGATGGTTCCCTTTTGGTAGTCGCCGCTGTATGCTCCTACCACGATACCGTACTGTGTCTTCTCCTTGTTGCCGTTAGCTGGCAGGCATGAAGTCTGCGCATAAATATAATATTGTTCCTTTTCGTCCTGCACGAGCCAACCCTTATCCTGAAACTTCTGGAACTGACGAGCTGCCTCTTCGTAGACACGTGGGTCGTACTCGCTGGTACCCTCTGGGAAGTTGATTTCGGGCTTAATGATGTGGTAGAGCGATTTCTCGTTGTTGCCAGCCTCGGCGCGTGCTTCTTCAGAGTCAAGCACGTCGTATGGACGACTTTCTACCTCCTCGACAAACTGTTTTGGAGGACGAACGCCTTTGAATGGTTTTACTATCATCGTTTACTTGTTGACCTGGAACTTTGTGATGCCTTCCTTGATGAACCCTACAATCTGATTTGCTGCTGCAAGACCTGCGTTGGTGTTGGCCTCGGCTGTCTGTGCACCCATTTTCTTAGGAGTTGAGAAGTAACGACCCTCGAACTTAGCGAACTCAGCATCAGCATCTGGCATGATGTCGGTGATGTACTTGAGATCGGTACGCTCAGCCATCAGTTCGATGAGCTCTGGCTCGTTGATGACTTCCTTACGTGCTGTGTTGATGAGGATGGCACCTTTCTTCATGGTGCTCACGAGTGCCTTGTTGATGCTCTGCTTGGTTTCAGCGGTAGCAGGGATGTGCAGGCTGACGATGTCGCAGTTTGCGAACAACTCTGCCTGATTAGCAACTGCATGTACTCCGGCAGCTTCGATAGCCTCTGCTGGACAGTAAGCGTCGTATGCATAAACATCCATACCGAATCCCTTGGCGATGCGTGCTACGTTGCGGCCTACGTTTCCAAAGGCGAGGATACCGAGTTTCTTGCCCATCAACTCAGAACCTGACTTACCGTTGTAGAAGTTACGAACGGTGAAGACGAGCAGACCGAGTACGAGTTCTGCTACGGCGTTTGCGTTCTGTCCTGGAGTGTTCATCACAACAACCTTGTGAGCAGTAGCTGCTTCAAGGTCTACGTTGTCGTAGCCGGCACCAGCACGAACAACAATCTTCAGGTTCTTGGCTGCATCCATCACTTCAGCGTCAATCTTGTCTGAACGGATGATGATAGCATCTACATCAGCTACTGCTGCGAGCAACTGAGCCTTCTCTGTATATTTCTCAAGCAGTGCACATTCGAAGCCTGCATTCTCAATGATTTCTTTAATTCCAGCAACGGCAGGAGCTGCAAATGGCTTCTCTGTTGCAATTAATACTTTTGTCATAATTCTTTAAAGTTAGGAGTTAGGAGTTAGGAGTTAGGAGTTAGCTATGCAGGGTCTGCATCGTCAAGCCCTTGTTCCTTTCTTAACTTGTTGTTTATAATTTTTTCTTTTATTGATTTCGTTATCGAACTTAGTAGTTTGTTTAACTCTACACAATCTGCATAGATAGAATTGAATTGCTCATCATTGATATAATCACTCTCATGTAATAGCTCTAACCAATATTTGGTTTCGGAACTTTCTTTGAAAGAAATGTATATCTTGGCATAAAAATCATTTGTGCTAATTCCCGAAAGGGCTTCCGAAATATTTGCCCCAATACTAGTACCGCTTCTTAGAATTTGCTTAGAAATGACGAATTCCTTTTTCTCCAGAGTCAAATATTTGTAGAGTTTTATTATCCGTAATGCAAAAGCCTTACTCTTAGAAGCTACAATGGAATTATTCTCTTTCATTTTATACCGATAGATTAGGATTATAAAAAACTTAGGAGTTAAGGTTAAGCTACTTTACGAGCAACTCCTAACTCCTAATTTCTAACTCCTAACTTTTAATGCATTTTCTCGTACTCCTGCATGCAGGCAGTGAGAGCTTTCACACCTTCGATTGACATTGCGTTGTAGCATGATGCGCGGAATCCTCCTACATCGCGGTGACCCTTCACGCCAACCATACCCTTTGAAGTAGCAAAGTCGAGGAAGTCCTTCTCCAACTCCTTGTACTCGTCCTTGAGTACGAAGGTGATGTTCATGAGTGAGCGGCTGTCTTCCTGAGCTGTTCCTACGAAGAGGCGGTTGCGGTCAATCTCGTTGTAAACAATCTCAGCACGTTCCTTTGCCAACTTTTCCATTGCAGGAACACCACCGTTTGCCTTGATGTAGCGGAGGTTCTGCAGAGCACAGTAGATAGGTACTACTGGAGGAGTGTTGAACATAGAACCTTTCTTTACGTGGGTCTGGTAGTTCAGCATCGTTGGGATTGGACGGCTTACCTTGCCCAGTGCATCTTCCTTTACGATGACAAATGTTACACCAGCCATAGAGAGGTTCTTCTGTGCACCACCATAGATGAGCGCATATTTGCTGACGTCGAGAGGACGTGAAAAGATATCGGATGACATGTCGGCAATCAATGGAATAGGTGAGTCGAGGTCTTCACGAAGCTCAGTTCCATAGATTGTGTTGTTCGTGGTAATGTGCAGGTAGTCTGCATCAGTAGGAATCTCGAAGTTACGTGGAATATAAGTGAAGTTCTTGTCGGCAGACGATGCAACTTCAACTACTTCGCCAAACAGTTTTGCTTCTTTCTCTGCTTTTGTAGCCCAAACGCCGGTGTTCAGATATGCAGCTTTCTTCTCAAGGAAGTTATATGGAACCATACAGAACTCAAGACTTGCACCACCGCCGAGGAACAGAACGGAGTAGCCCTCTGGGATGTTAAGGAGTTCTTTGAACAGTGCAACAGCCTCGTCGACAACAGGCTGAAAATCTTTTGCACGGTGACTGATTTCCATTAATGAAAGGCCTGAACCGTTAAAGTCCAAGCACGCTGCTGCTGTTGCTTCAATGACTTCGCGTGGAAGGATTGATGGACCAGCATTGAAATTGTACTTCTTCATTGTTTTTTTTTTGTATTTAGTGAGAATTTTATATACTCTTTTTACCTTTAAAAAACGGCAAAAAAAAATTGCCGTCGAGAAATCAACGGCAAAATTACGCATTTATCTTGAATTGGCAAAGCCTAATTGGAAAAAGTAATCACTTTCAGTGATAATTCGTCCGAATATGTTTTATTTGTTCATCCTGATTTGTAAAATAGTCGATGTTGAACCCGCATAGCGGCTGCTTGCCGAAAGCTTAAATTGTGTGGGTGATTTTGACGGTATTGACTTGCAGAATGCTTTTGCTTTGTAGCGGATGCATTCACCGGCTGCAATCTTTGCGGTATTCGATGGCGAAACTGCGAAATACTTGTCACCATCAAGGGCTTCAATCTTCAACTCAACATCGTCGACAGGATTCTTCGAAGTGTTAGTTACTTCGTAGATGATGTTGATGGTTTCGTTGCGGTTGATACGTCCGTCACCGTCCTCGTCCTGATAGGTTACGTTGCTGATGGTGAGGAAGCTGTAGGAGTTGCTGCCACCATAGGACGGACCTGCGTAGTTGTTCTGACGGTTGGTGTAGCCATCATAGTTGGATCCTCCACCAATCTGATAGCCTGGATTATAGTCTTCCTCATAGCGTACATTGTCGCGTACGTTGTCACGTCGGCCAACACGAACTGTCTGAGTTTGGTTGTCCTTGGTGATTGCGTTACCAATAGCTGCACCAGCTACAGTTCCGACAATCGTACCCAACATCGCTTTACCTGGACCTTCGTGACGACTGGTTGACATCCATCCCAGTGCTTCTCCGATGACTCCGCCGATTTCGGCACCTGCCATTGTGCCCATGTAGTTACGTGACGAAGAGATGTCGCAACTTAACATGGTGCTACTGCCTAACAAAGCAATACAAACGATGTAAATCCAATTTCTTTTCATAATAGTACGTTTTTTGTTGTTCGCGCTGCAAAGGTAATGGTTTCTGATGAATTGTGCATGGGGAAAAGTTCTATTTCCCGTAGGTGTTTTTCTATTTCAGCCAATCAATCACTTGCTGGATACGTTGATCGAGGGGTAGGGAAGTGTCGAGCCAATGAATGGGAGTGCCTCGTTTCTCCATCCCACGGAACCAAGTCATCTGACGTTTGGCAAACTGATGAATGGCGATTTCAAGCAGGTCGTGCATTTCTTCGTAACTGATTTCGCCCAGTACATAGAGCGTGAGGTACTTATACTCAAGTCCGTAGCGGATGAGACGGTCACTGCTGATACCTTCGTTGAGCAGGTTTCGCACTTCTTCCACCATGCCAGCCTCGAGTCGTTGGTCGAGTCGTCGACTGATTTTCTCACGTCTGAGGTCGCGGTCGATAGAGAGACCGACCACTAAACTGTTCAGTTTCGGGCATTGTCGCCCATCGAACTCGTAGTTCTTCAATACACTCTCAATATACAATCCTGTTCCTCCGCAGAGGATGGGTAGTTTGCCTCGAGACTTGATTTCGTTGTAGGTCTCGTGGAAATCGTGCTGAAAACGATAGACGTTATAAGTTGTGCCTGGTTCGGCAATATCGATTAGATAATAAGGTATATGCCTGCCGTTCACTTCATAGTCCTCAAGGTCTTTGCCTGTACCTAAGTCCATCCGACGATAGACCTGACGACTATCGGCGCTGATGATTTCTCCGTCGAGTTCGTATGCCATACGTGCAGCAAAACTGGTTTTGCCACATGCTGTTGGTCCGGTTATGGTCAGCAGGTCGTACATCTTTGGTTATCTCTCTTCCATTACCTCATCGTCTTCCTCGGTAGAATAGTTTGAGAAGAGTAGGTCGATTTCGCGTGTCTTTGCTTTCGCAATCCATTCTTCTGGAATAAATCTCCAATGGTTCATCGGCGCAGGGTAGATGTCTTTCTGCTCGCGGATGAACTCCATGAGATAGTATCGAATGTCGTGTTCTGTGGTTGACACGATTCGTGAATCGATTTCTTCTTTGGTCAGCCCTGCACCTTTCGTCAGCAATTCACCGCCTCCATTCGCACGATAGGCAGTCATTGCACAGGTGTAGAGTTTGTCCGGGTCGAAAGGAGAACCGTCTGCCATGTGTTTGATGATGATACGTTGACCATCTTCCTCACGAACATCTACATCATAGCAGATGCCGGCAGCAGAGTCGAAGTTGAAGATGAAGTTCTTGAATCCTGTGCGGTTGGGATTGCTTTTCATCGGGCATGTCTGCAACAAGGCATCGTTCTCGTTGGTCATCCGATTAATCCATGCCGCATAACTCATCTCCAGATAGTTCTTGATTTCCTTACCATATAGCTTCACAACGTACAGTTTGTCTTCGAATCGGTAGATGTTGAAAAGATCGCTCATCTTCACACACCCCGCTTTGATAACGGCGTTGAAGAACAGCGGTGCAGCAAACGAGATGTCTGCTCGACTGACTTTCAGTTGAAGCTGTTGTATGAGATCAATGTAGGATGAAGATCCGAAGTAAGCGTCTACGATTCTCAGATCGCTATGGAATTCTCCTAATTGCTCTGCAGCGTAACTGCTTACATGTTGGTAGTCCTTGAAGAAGTGGTTCCGGAAGGTTTGACTATGTTGATTCCTGACAGTTCCTATGTAGTGTAGTTTGCTTCGAAGCGTATGTCCGGTGACCCGTTTGTCTGCATCGAGGGTGAACTCTATGTTGATTTGTGCTACGTTGTGGGCATAACTGCCAGGATTGATACATAGTACCTGCTTGCCAGACGGGCTTTCTACCGTCTCGATGTTGCTCGCGTGGTCGTGTCCATAAAGAATCAGGTCGAATCCGTCGACTGATGAAGCCGTCTCCCGGGTGGCGTTTTCTCGGTACTCTTCGGTGATAATGCCCTCGTCCATACCTGAGTGGAGAAGTCCGATGATGAAGTCTGGCGACTCCTCCTCCTTCACTTTTGCTACCCATTTCTTGGCGCTCTCTTTGATGTCCTCGAAACGTAAGTCGCTCCACACGGTTTGTGGAATCCAATGAGGAATGGCTGGTGTGATGAATCCGATAACAGCGATTTTCACACCGCTGCGGTAAAGCATGGTGTAGGGTTGGAAATAGGGATCCCCTGTGTTGAGGTCGATAGCGTTCGCTCCCAAGATAGGATAATTACAGTCTTCAACAAACCTGTCGAACACTTGATGCCCAGTCTCTAAGTCGTGATTGCCTATCACAGCTACGTCGTAGCCGATAAAATTGCAGAAGTCGGCTACTCGGTGACTCTTGCTCTGGCTGATGAAATTGAAGTAATACGAAGTGGGTTCTCCTTGCAGCATATCGCCACCGTCAATCAGAATCGTACTGCCAGGTCTTCTCTGGCATTCCTGGGCAACATAGGCATAGACTCTTTGTAGACTGCCTTTACCCCAGCGTGTATGTCTGAAATCAAATGGAAAATAGTTGCCATGAACGTCACTTGTAAAAATGATTCTAACTTTCCGTTTCTCTTCTTCCATTAAAAGTTTATTTGGTGACAAAGTTACCACAAATATGCAATAAAACCAAATTTATCACCATTTTTTCAACTATCTCTATTGTCTTTTTGGCAGTTTTTCGCTTTTTGGCACTATTTTTGCCGTCAAGAAAAGCAAAAACAGAAATTCACTATGGCAAAATTTATTGATTACTATAAGATTCTTGGTGTACCAAAAGACATCCCGCAGAAAGATATAAAAGCAGCTTATCGTAAACGTAGTAAGCAGTTCCATCCCGACTTGCATCCCGATGATCCTAAGGCAAAGGCAAAGTTTCAGTTGCTCAACGAGGCTTATGAGGTGTTGAACGATCCAGACAAGCGTGCCCGTTATGATCAGTTTGGAGAGAATTGGGATAAGATCAACAACGGTGCAGGAGGTTTTGGAGGTCAGCAGACAGGACATGATCCGTTTGGATTCGATCCATTCGGAGGTGCCAATAATCCGTTTGGAGGCGGTCAGGGTGGTTTCGAGTTCAACTTCGGAAGTGGTGGCTTCTCTGACTTCTTCTCACAACTCTTTGGCGAAGGTATGCGAGGTGCAGCAGGTGGTTCTGGAGGATTCGGCGCAGGAGCTGGACGACGAACTGCTCCTACTGAAACGCAGGCTACGATTGATGTCGATATGTATACAGCAATCCTCGGAGGGGATGTTATCATCCAGTCTGGGTCTGAAAAGCTCAAACTGAAACTCAAACCAGGTACGCAACCTGGTACCAAGATGCGTCTTAAGGGCAAGGGGCAGAGTGGGGGAGACCTCATCCTGACCATCAACGTAAAACTTCCGACGAACCTGAACGACCATCAGAAGTCACTCCTAATACAAATGAGACAGTCCTCGTGAACTGTCTCATTTTTTCCTTTTATTCATATTTCGGTTTCCGCTTTCGAGCCTCTTCGAGTGAAAGGAGTTCTGGCTGATTCTGCTCGTAACTCTCACGTAATTCGGCTTGATGGGTTTGAAGTTGTTCTATATAGTTCGCTTTATCGTTCGGATCAAGCAGATGCTGGGCTGCCACTACGTTCTGGGCCGCATCTTTCATCCATACAACAGGACCGTCGTACTCAATAGCAATCTTTAGTGCAGTATGCATGTCGCTGGTGGTTGCTCCTCCAATCATCAATGGAACAGATATGCCCGCCTCACGCAGTGCATGGGCTGTGTTGACCATCTCTGTGAGTGAAGGAGTGATGAGTCCTGAGAGTCCGATGATTTCGGCGTTTATCTCTTTCGCTTTCTTTACGATATCTTCGGCTGATACCATCACGCCCATATCGACAATCTCGTAGCCGTTACATCCCATCACTACACCTACGATGTTTTTTCCTATATCATGCACGTCCCCTTTAACGGTAGCAAGGAGTACTACGTGGTGGGTGTTGTTGTCAGAAGTGTCCGAGGAATGGGTGTCGAAGTAGGGTTGCAGGATGTTGACAGCCTGCTTCATGGTGCGTGCGGTCTTGACTACTTGGGGCAGAAACATCTTACCTTCGCCAAAGAGTTCGCCTACACGGTTCATGGCTTCCATCAGTGGTCCTTCGATGACTTTTACAGCCGACTCTTGCTTCTTGAGTTCATCGAGCACGATGGTCTCAAGATTCTCTGTCATACCTTTCATAATCATCTCGCCGAGTGTGTGGACAGTCTGTTCTTGGGGTGTGTCAACATTGCTTTGTGCGTTTTGGTTCTGTCCGATAAGAATCAAACGTTCTGTTGCGTCATCTCTTCGATTGAGCAATACATCATCGATGGCGGTCAGGAATTCTTCGTCGATATCGGCATAAGTCACCTTTGATGCAGGGTTGACAATCGCCATATCCATCCCTTTCTGGATGTTATGATAGAGGAACACTGCATGCATGGCTTCACGCAGATAGTTATTGCCGCGGAATGAGAACGAGAGATTGCTGACACCTCCGCTTACATGGGCGTGAGGCAGGTTCTGCTTGATCCATTCTGTAGCACGAATGAAGTCGAGTGCATAATTGTTATGTGCCTCGATACCTGTTCCGACAGCAAGTACACAAGGGTCGAAGATGATGTCTGAAGGATTGAACCCTATAGAGAGCAGGAGGTCATAAGCACGTTGGCATACATTTATTTTCTGCTCATAAGTGGTTGCTTGTCCTTCTTCGTCGAACGCCATTACGACGAGTGCAGCACCTAAGCGTTTCACTTCGCGAGCCTTACTGAGGAAGGTTGTTTCGCCTTCTTTCAGCGAAAGCGAGTTGACGATACTCTTTCCTTGTATGCATTTGAGTCCAGCTGTGATAACGTCCCAGTCAGACGAGTCGATCATCAGAGGAATGCGTGCAATATCGGGGTCGGACATCAGGAGGTTGACGAAGTGGGTCATCTCTGCTTTTGCATTCAGAAGTCCATCGTCCATATTGATGTCGAGCACCATCGCTCCATCCTCTACTTGCTTGCGTGCAATTTGCAGCGCTTCGTCGTAGTTCTTCTCGTTAATGAGTCGTAGGAACTTGCGTGAACCTGCTACGTTACAACGTTCACCGATATTGATGAAATGTACTTCTGGAGTAAGTAAGAGCGGTTCGAGGCCTGCGAGTGCAAAGGTGTGTGCTTCAGGATTGAGGTTTCCTGCTTGATGAGTAGAACGGGAGAACCTTTCTACGCTGTCTGAAAGGGCACGAATGAAGTCGGGAGTGGTACCGCAGCAGCCGCCTACGATATTGACCAGTCCTTCGTCGACAAACTCCATCACTTGCTCTGCAAATTCAGTAGCGGTCTGGTCGTAGGTGCCCATTGCATTCGGTAGTCCTGCGTTGGGGTGGCAACTGATATAATAAGGAGCTTTCGATGCTAATTCGCGTAGGAACGGCTTGAGGTCTTTTGCTCCGAATGAACAGTTAAGACCTACAGAGAAGATGTCGGCATGTGACACGGATATGAGGAACGCCTCGATGGTCTGTCCTGAGAGGGTACGCCCAGCTTTGTCGGATACCGTCATAGAAAGCATCACCTCAACTTTTCGTCCTGCATTCTTCATCGCTTCTTCTGCTGCATAGAGTGCCGCTTTAGCGTTGAGGGTATCAAAGATGGTTTCAATGAGTAGGGCATCAACTCCTGCTTCGATCATTGCGGTCATCTGTTCTTCATAAGCTCCTTCCAGTTGGTCGAAGGTGATGTCTCGACGAGCCGGATCGTTAACATCCGGACTCATTGAGCAGGTGCGGTTTGTCGGACCAACACTACCTGCTACAAAACGAGGTTTGCTTGGATTGGCTTTCGTGAACTCATCAGCCAGTCGGCGTGCAATCCTGACACCTTCCGTGTTGAGCTCCCGTATCTTGTTTTCACAATGATACTCTGCTTGTGAGATTCGTTGTGAAGAGAATGTGTTGGTCGATAGAATATCTGCTCCAGCTTCGAGATACAGACGATGAACCTCCTGAACCACCTCGGGGTGTGTCAGGTTCAGCTGGTCGAAGTTTCCTTTGAAACCTTTACGTTGGAGCATGGTTCCCATCGCTCCGTCGAGTATCAGTATGTTGTGCTGTATGGCTTCGTGTAGTGTCATGTGTGTGTTGGTTTGTTAAAACTTCATGGCGCGATCCATTTCGCGGCGGTCTTCCTTCTCTTTCATGGTCTGACGTTTATCGAATGTCTTCTTTCCTTTCGCCAGAGCGATATCGAGTTTGGCCAGTCCTTTCTCGTTGATGAAGAGTCGGGTGGGGACGATTGTGAATCCAGGGTTTTTCGATTCTGCTTCCAGGTTGCGCATCTCTTTTTTGTTCAGTAGCAGTTTCCGCTCTCGTCGCTCTGAGTGGTTGTTGTATGAGCCTTGCAGATAGGTCGATATGTTCATGTTCTTCACCCAGATCTCTCCATGAATGAAATAGCAGTAGCTGTCTACCAAGCTGGCTTTCCCCATACGGATTGATTTGATTTCCGTACCAGTAAGGACGATACCTGCGGTGTAGATATCAATGAACTCGTAGTCGAACGATGCTCGTTTGTTCTTTATGTTGATGCGTTGTTGCTTCTTGTCTTTTTTCATGCTTTTTCTTATTGGGCTAATTGGGCTTATGAGCCTAATGGGGCTTATGGGCCTTAAAGTATTCTGCGATCAAAGGGGTCACGTCTTCCTCGTAGTCGTCCAGATATTCATCTCCGTATTCGTTGAGGGTTTCAAACTGCTCGTATTGCGCCATGAATTCCTCTTCGGTCTTATCGGCTTCCAATTCCTCCCGATTGGCTTTGTATTCACGAGCTACATCGAAAAGGAACTGTCCGAACTGCTTCATGCCCCATTCTTTCTTGAGGAGCATAGGGAATGGTCCCAGTAGCACGTAGGGTCCATATCCGTTCTGGATGAGCTGGATGAATCCGCCTTCCATCACTTCATCGCGCAGGTAGCGATAGGCCAGCAGACAATGCTCGTTGGGCGAAAGCATATCCATGTTGCTTTCGTTCAGCTGACCACCAATGCGAGTGATGAGTTGGTCGGTCTCTGAGTTCAAATAATTGACGGCTTCTTCGTAGGTCATAGCTCTTATTGTCTTTCTTTTATCCAACCGTTGCGGTAAGCAAACAGCAGTTTCTTCAAGTCTTCAACTTTTTTCTGTAACACCTTTCCTTTATCGGTATCTTTCACGTACATGCGGTTCTGGCTCATCTCGACAATCTGGGTGCTGCTTCGTATGTCTTCACCTCGGCGAATTGCTTCCTGAGCTGATTCGAATGGTTGGTGTTGCACGAGTTCCAAACCGCGGGAGTGGAAGGTGAGGGTGTAGCCTGCAATACCTGTCTTGGGCTGGTAGGCTTTCGAGAATCCTCCATCAATCACCAGATGCTTGCCGTTTGCCTTGATGGGAGTTTCTCCCTTCAGGGTTCGTACAGGCACATGTCCGTTGATGATGTGGCGATGGGTTCCCTCAACATTGAAGTTGTCGAGTATCATGTCCATCACTTCCTCGTTATCGCTATACTTGTAATAGTATCCCTTCTTCTCTGTGTAGGTCGACTCGTCTGCGATGAAGTAGCGCTCGAAGGTGGTCATGCGGTCTTTGTCGAACAGCGGACTGTTCTTTCCGCACCAGAGATACCAGAGGAAGTCAATCGCAAACTGGCGCTTGTCGCCTTTCACGTCGTTATTGAATGCCGACATGACCAGTCTGCCTGTCTTCTTCATCAACTCGATACCTTTGTAGGTCTTACCCTGAATCTCAACCTCTTTCAGCGATCCGTCTTTGTTGAGAGGGACAGATGCGTGGAACAGCAGGTTGGAGTTGGTGATCGAGTACATCGCTCCGTGTGACAGCAGGCAGTTAATATGGCTTCTGAGTTTTTCGCTTGCAGAGAACGAGTGTACCAGCTTGTTCATCAGTTCCTGCTCGTCCTCGCTCAGGTCGTATGGGTGTTCCGGGTCGAGTGTCGGCCAGTTGGTATCGAGCAGAGGGTACACTTTTCCGCCTAACGTGATGGTTCCTTCTTTTTTATTAATAAGGTGTAGCAGGTTTCTGTCTTGCATCTCGAACTCAGGGCGACGATTGATGATGCGTGCCTCTTCCTTGAATTGGATGATGGTGATTGCCTTGTGCATCAGTGCCATCAGGTCTTCCGTCTGCTTGTCTTCTTTGTTTTCGTTGCGAAGGTGTACCACCTGGAACTGTTCACAGGGGTCGTCTTTATAAGTGTACATCGCAAAGGTGGCAAGAGGGAGGAGGTTGATTCCGTAGCCGTCCTCGAGTGTGCTCAGGTTTCCGTATCTGAGTGTCATACGTAGCACATTACAGATACAGGCTCTATTGCCGGCAGCTGCTCCGAACCAGTCGATGTCGTGGTTACCCCATACGATGTCGAAGTGATGATAGTTCATCAGGGTGTCCATGATGAGGTGGGCTCCCGGGCCTCTGTCGAAGATGTCACCCAGCAGGTGCAACCTGTCGATAGCGAGACGTTGAATCAGTTTACAGAGTTCGATGATGAAGGCATCTGCACGGTCGGTCTCAATGATGGCCTCAACGATTTTACGGTAGTATTCGTATTTCTTGTCTTGCTCGTTCCGAGGCGACTCATGCAGGAGTTCCTCGATGATGTAGTCGAACTGTTCGGGTAGGGCCTTACGAATCTTGGAGCGTGTGTACTTGCTCGACACCTCGCGACAAACCATAATCAACTGTTGCAGGGTTGTGAGGTAGAAGTCGCTCATGTTGCGTCCTCTATTCTTCGCTTTGATCAGTTGGAGTTTCTGTTCGGGGTAGTAGATGAGTGTACACAGTTCCTGACTCTCTTTCTTGGATAAGGTGTCGCCCAGAATCTCCTTCACTTTCCGCTTCACATAACCCGATGCATTACGGAGAACGTGGTTGAACGCATCACTCTCTCCATGCGGATCGCTGATGAAGTGTTCTGTGGGCTTCGGCAGGTTCAGTATAGCCTCAAGGTTGATGATTTCGGTACATGCATCCGCAATCGTGGGGTACGACTGCGACAATAACTGCAAATATCGCATATCGTCCTTAATGGCCTCTTCCGTATATATGATGTCCTTCGTTTTCATGCCAGTTCGGGTTTGAACTGCAAAGGTACAAAAAAAAGTTTATAGTTGATAGTTTATAGTTTAAAGTCTGTTGAAAGTTGAAAAATATGGCCTTTGACCTTAGACTTTTGACCTTAGACCTTCAAAATAAAAGCTTGTTTTATTGTCGAGCGTTAGATTTTTATGCAAATAAAAAGTTTATAGTTGATAGTTTATAGTAAATAATACTCTTTAGGTATTATTTGCTCCACAGTACTTTTTTCTCCTTCCCTGATATAAATGTTTCCCCCTCCTGAGATATTTTCTGTTCGTGGGCCGCGAACACAGGTTCGTGGCTCACGAACACAGGTTCGCAGTCCACGAACACAGATTCGTGGCCCACGAACAACTTTTTCCTCTCTGCAAAGAAACAATAACCCTTTGGCTTTGCTAAATAATTCACTAGGAAATAATAAAATTAGCGTTTCGCGTTTCAGTTGCTACAGTTCAAAATCAAGTCAACTCTTCCCAAGATAGAATCCAGCCAGAATTTAAAGAGTTTGGAGGCTAAATTCGCATCGAATTTAGCCTGAATTCAAGGCGTTTGAAGGCTGAATTCATCGAATGCCCTGTAGTATAGTGTAGATGGGTGTCTTTATCAGCCCGAAGTAACCCCATTGCCCGTTTAGAGAAAACCACATGCTTACCTTCTCCATGTAAACAATCAATCCGTAGTAACTAGATCAATTGGATAAAAGATCTTCATTAAAAGGGAACGGGAAGCTCCACTTTCGTGGTACACCCCCCGCATGTAGTAATATGCTTATATTTAATTGCGTTGCAAAATTAGTCATTATTTAGTAAATGGCCAAATATAAAACACTAAAAATACAACAGAAAAAACTTGATTTCGTTTTTTTTTTAAATTTTTGCCTATTTTTTTACTTTGTATGGGTTAATGACATACGTCTTAACAACTTTTGCGTAAGGGCAAAACTTAGATAACTGATAAATATCAAAATTACAGACAGAACAATTATTATCTGTTATCTTATACAACACATCTTCTTTTATGTCGTACAACCACCTGTCTTCTCCTTCTTTATATTCTTCATATCTTATTTTCATAATTATATAACGATAATTACTAAATTCAAAAACACGAAAAATGCAGTGGGAAAATATGATTTCTGTATTTTACTTTTGGCTATTTTCGATACATTCTAAGCCAATAATCCCTATAATTTTTGGCCGTTTCATACGATATTGAGTACTGCTTTGCTGCATCCTCAATTTCTTTTCTTGTAGAGTTTCTTCCGCACCATACATGCCATACACAACCAGCCCGTAGCTTGTTTTCGTCTTCTTTGCTGATGGAAAACTCCGAGTGCATCTCTTTTGTTAGTTCTTCTTGCATATTGTAAAATCAATCGTTTACCTAAAAATACTCTTCAATGTATTTTTGGAGTTTTACATAATCTTTATTGGACAATTTCTGTGACCCACGTGGTGCCCTCTTTAATCCCTGATCGAGTAAATTAGAGAGACGCAAATAATTGGAATGTGTTTCACCTGTTATACGGAATAAAGCAAAGCGATTATGCTTCTTCATCGCATTGACATCTTTGCGGTAAATATTGAATTCCATTTCACGATTTATCTCTGATGTATAAGGCAAATCGTGTCCTATTACTTCAAAGCGGTAGCGAATGCAGTTTTCTGGACTATCAATATAGATATAACCTGTGTCACCAGTTTGAAAGCTAACATACTGCATCCAATAGATTTCTCCATATTTATTCACGCATCCAGAAACATCAACGTATTTAGAATTGTATGGAACCAACCATACCCAAGCATTTTTGCGAAATGAGGTCTTCCTATTGGCTACATTTTGTTCTTTAGTGATATCACCCATTATTTCCCGTTTATGCACTTCATCTATCTAGGCATCTTCGAGAACCATAGCAACATCGTTGAAAATCTCGAGCGCCTCCTCAGGCTTTATGTTGAAGAACTCACGATTGTTTCGAATACGAAGATTGGTAAAACGCTCAATATAACGATGTACCAATTTCTCTGCTTCGTTATACTTTACGGTCTTCATCGTGGCAAATACTTCGAAGGGAAGAGGGACTGCAGTATTATCCAATTCCTTACTCCTTATGTCCACAGGCCGCGAACTTTTTCCAATCTTCACCCAGTCTTCCCTAAAGCTGGGATTGGTAAGTATATACACATATCCTGGTTCCTTTGTTGCCATATATCAATAAAATAGTTTGTCCGTAATCAAAAGGTTACAACGATAGGATAAAGCGATCCCAATCTTTTGCTGTTCCGCGTCCATTGAACACTTTCTGCTGCATTCGCTGACGGCTTTGTGTGATGTTGCTCTTGCTGGTAGCCAATAGAGACGACATCATAGATGGTGATACTCCCATCTTGATGAGCACGCAGATGCGGTATTCCTGTTCAGAGAAGTTATACGATGCATACAGTCTCTCTTTGAATTTCGGGAACGACTCATCCAGCCGTTCTTCTATTACCATCCAGTCCTTCGCTCTCAGCATCTCACCATTTCTGTCGTGCGATACTAACAACTTATCGAGTTCCTTATCGTAGAATTGTCGCTTCACGGCATTCAGGGTTCCCATCTCCTCGTACAGCTTCTTCCGCTCAATTGCCTGCTTGCGCATACGGATGGCGAGCACTACAGCAACCACAATCAGCATGATGGCGATAACCACTACAATGATGATAATCCTGTTACGCTGGGCGCTCTCGGCTTCCAACTCGGCATTCTTATTGTGGAGCATGTCGTTCTTTACCTTTTCGTTCAACCGTTGCACTCGGGCAATCGCCAGCTTCTTCTGGTCGCTGTTGGCATCAGAGTCTTTCTCCATCTCCATCCTGCTGATATCGACAATCGTCTCAGCACATAACCGCATACCCAGCGTGTCGCTGTCCTGCATACAGTAGAAACGAGCCAGGTCTTCCATCTGTAATGCTTCTGAATAGAGTCCGTTGCGAAGGTATATCAATCCCATCTGTGAATAGATACGACTCTTGAGATATATGCTCAGGTGTGTAGTGTCGTTCAGCAAAGCTTTGTTGTACATCATAAGGGCACGTTCTCCATTATGGCTCTCCGACATAACCCGCCCCGCATAGTAGTAGGACTCAGCCAGGAAACCGCTTTCAGGATGGTGTTCGAAGTAGTTGATGGCTACTGCTGTCAGCGAGTCTGTTTTTTCCGCACCCTCCAGCTGTTTCCCTTTGTCCAGTGCTTTTATCGTCAGCAAGGAATGGAAGGCTTTGAATTCTTCGGATGCTTCCGCAAACTCCACACTACTACCCATCTCCTTCAGTACTGTAATCGCACTATCGGGATTCGTTTCAACCAGTCCGTTCAGCTCATACATGCTATCCATTTGGCAGTTCTTGTTACAAGCGACTACCAATCCGAATAGTACTATGGAGCAATATAAAAGTCTTCTCATCTGTCTGCTGTTTCCTTACGTAGCTAAAAGCCGTGCAAATATACGAATTATTTCTGGAATCACAATATGAAACGGCAGAAAAAGTGAGATTTCGTACATAGAATATAGTAATAAAAAAATGAACGCACATTCACATGTACGTCCACCCAAAAAAACAACAATTATAAAAAAGTTTACTACTTATTAATATCTAATACTATTATTTAACATCTTTCTCACCAGTAGTCTTACTTACTTCCTGTTTTGATTCTGATTCTGTGGTTGCCCTCCAAACTGAGGGAACTGTCCAAATTGTGGGAACATGCCCCGGTTGTTGTTATTGTTCCCGTTTCCGTTTCCATTATTGTTTCCGTTTCTGTTACCAACGTTTGGCATTCCCTGCCAATTTCTCTGGTTGTTCTGAGGGTAGTTTGGAACGAATCGCCTCAGGGCTTCCATGCTGTATCTTGATAGAGCGATTCTTACTTTGTGAATCTGTTTCCAGGAAAGAACGGAATGAAACTTTTTGTAGTACATCTGTTCTACTTTCCTGTTCTCTATTTCAAGATTGATTGATCTTGTGATAATCTGCTCGTAATCAGCTTCGGTCTTTGCGCTAAAGCCCTTGGCCATTACTTGCTGAATCTGTGAGTTGACTTCTCTCTGCTTATTCATCATTTCGTGCATCAACGGGAAGAACTTCTTACACTCTTCGTCATTCAAACCAGCCTCGTTCTTCACGAATTCCTCAAGTCCTTGGTTGTATGCCTCAGGCGAGAAAAACTGGCGTTGATTTCTCTGCCCGTTATTCTGCTGTGCGTAGCTGATAGCTGTGATGGTGCACAGGCAGATGATGATAGCATAGATGCGTCTTCTCATGGTAGCTCAGTTTCAATTAAAATCCACTTCCCGACAGGTAGTTATACACGTCGTTATAGTCTACCATCGCATAGTTGAGTGCGTCTTCCTGATAGGTATCGTCGTACGCAGTTTCAACAGTATTCATCTTGCTCATTAACTGAGAACTATCGTCTTGGTTCGATTTGTTGAAAACATTCACACATACTAATGCTCCAACCATGCAAGCTGCTACCAAACCAGACCATTGCATCCAATGGCTCCTTCTCTTAGGAGCTATGCTGATGATTTTCGTTTCGTTTGCAGGTATGTTCTCCATTACCCTTGCCGTCAGGCTATCGAAATACCCTTCTGGAACGGTGAATGGGTTCTTTTTACCGCATCTGTCAATGATATGTTTTTCTTCTTTCATAGCAAATGATACTTATTTTCAACTATATGACTGCAATTCTTTGTAAAGGTTTAATCTCGATTATTAAAATAATCTTCGATTTTTTTTACTGCCAAGTGAAATGATGCTTTGAGGGCACCTACACTTGTTCCTGTGATCTGCGACATTTCCTCGTATTTCATCTCCTCGAAGTATTTCATGTTGAATACCGCTTTCTGTTTGTCCGGAAGCGAGTTGATTGCTTCTTGCAGCATCAGTTGAGTTTCGTCTCCATCAAAATAAGGATCGCTTTCGAGGGTCTCCGTCACCATTGAGTTGAGGTCATCGAGTGAGAGTTGCTCTCGCTTGTGGTTCAGGAATGTCAAACTTTCGTTATAAGCTATCTTATATAGCCAAGTAGAGAGTTTTGATTCTCCTCTGAATGATGTGATGTTTGTCCACGCTTTGATGAATGTGTTTTGCAACACGTCATCTGCATCTTCATGTTCAACGACTAATCGACGTATTTGCCAGTAGAGTGGTTGGCTGTAATGATTGACGATTTCCTCAAATGCCCTTGTCTGGGTTTTCGGATCCTGCAATCGTTTAAGTGTCTCTTCTTCGTTGTACTTGCTCATCGTTGCATTGCGTCGAGATCATCTATTATGGGGTAGCTTGTGAAGCTATAGTTTTTTTTCTAAGTTCTTAAAAGCATGCACGTATGCCTGGGATTCACAATGCTGTTATTTCAAGTAACATTTTCTTGCTGTCTTGCCGACTTTCAGAATGTAACAGCCTTTAGGCAGATTGCTGAGTTCTATGGTTTTGTCTGCGCTGTCAATCTTGATGGTGCTGACTTTAACGCCAGTGAGGTTATAAATCTCCAGTACTTGTTTTTCTGCGTTCTTGATGTGAATTGTTGATTCGTTGACAATGATTACCACTGCTTGTTGCTGCTCTGTCTCAATCGGTGCTTTCTGTGCTACATCCTGAGCCATCGCTGCTTGACCAACGCCAAGTAGCATTGAGAGTGCAAATATTATGAGTGCTTTTTTGTTCATACGCAGTGCTGTTTTAACTTTTCGTGGCAAAATTACGATTACTTTTTGAATCTTGCAAATTTTTTGAGCACTTTTTTTCAACTTTTTCGTCTAAGAGGCCAATTTTAACAGTTTTTTTGAGTTTTCGGGCCTGATTGTGGCAAATGGTTTTGAAAACTGCCCATTAGCCTCATTAGCCTTATTGGCCTCATTAGCCTTATTGGCTCATTAGTCCCATTGGCCCCATAAAATAATAAGGTGTGCTTTTGCGGCACACCTTATTATCATTATATACGCTTCGGATTTATTCCTTTGTCATTTCTGCCTTCAATGCAGCGAGTGCATCGATGTCGCCAAGTGTAGTGCTGGCTGC
>JAFZYE010000043.1 GCA_017616445.1 Bacteroidaceae bacterium | reverse complement strand
CTTTCAGAGATTACAAATAACAACTTAAAATAACCTAGACATGATGTTACGTTTATCGTTCATTTTTACCATTCTATTCACGGCTCTCACTCCTACATTTGCACAAGACAAAAATCCAGGGAAGGAACCCTTCAAATCCAACTTACCAATCATCATACTCGAAGTGGATGGACGCATCAATGCCCAAGACAAGATTCCCGCTCACATGAAGGTACTCTATAAAAAGGGGCAGAAGCAATATGCGTCGGACGCAAAAGACTATAGCTTCAACGGGAACATACGTATCAAACTAAGAGGTAACAGCTCCTTGGGGTATAGCCAGAAGAAATTCACGCTGGAGACTCGTGATGCGAATGACAAGGAACTGGATGTGCCACTACTTGGTATGCCTGCAGAACACGACTGGGTATTGTTATCTCCTTATGCAGATGTGTCAATGGTCAGGGATGCGTTAGCTTTCGACTTGTGGACCGATATGGGTTATTGGGCACCAAGGATCCGGATGTGCGAAGTGGTGTATAACGGCGAATATGCTGGTATCTACGGGCTTGCAGAATCCATCAAACCAGGTAAAGACCGTGTGAACATCGCCAAACTGAAGAAGACAGATGTAAGCGGACGTGAACTGACAGGTGGTTACCTGCTCCGTATTGACACCTATAACGAAAAGGATGCGACGTTCAATTCTGACGTCCCAGGCATCGGTGTAGGTGGTTTCACGAATCAAATTACCTGGACTTGCCGCTATCCGAAGAAGAAAACGTTACAGCCCGAGCAATTCGATTACATCAAGGGGTTCATCCGCGACATGGAACACTGTTTCAACTCTGACAACTACACTGACCCGAAAGACGGCTATGCAAAATACATCAACGTCAGTTCGTTTGTAGACTATTTCATTCATACCGAACTGAGCCTAAACCCTGACGGCTACAAGCGTAGCGCCTACTTCTACAAGACGAAACAGAACGAAGACGGAACAGGCGGGAAACTGCATGCAGGTCCTACATGGGATTATAATCTCGCCTATGGTATGTGTAGCTTTTGCAATGCCGATGATATCAATGCGTGGGTGTTCGAGGGCTGCAACACGAACCCTACGCCACAGTTATGGAAGAAACTCTACCTCGATCCTGTTTTCCTAAATAAAGTGAAAGCACGTTATGCAGAACTGAGGAAGACCACATTGAGCGAAAAACATATCTTTGGTATCATCGACGGATATGTCAAAGAGTTGTCAAAAGTTCAAAAGCGTCATTTCGACCGCTATCCAGAACTGCTTAGCAATGAAACCAAACGCAATGAGCCTGGAAAAGGTATGTTTGGCAATTTCGGTGGATTCGGAGGAGGCGAAATGCCTGATTTTGGTGGATTCCCTGGTTTTGGTGGAGTAATGCCTGACAGCATCAACTTCGGAGGATTCCCAGGATTTGATAGGTTCCCAGGATTCGGTGGTGGAGGTATGCCCGACATGAGCAACATGCCTAACTTCGGAGGTTTTGGAGGTGGATTCCCAGGTTTCGGAGGAGCCGTTCCCGACAGCACTAACGTAGGTGGATTCCCAGGTTTCGGTGGTTTCCCAGGCTTTGGAGGTGGTATGCCCGACATGAGCAACATGCCAAACTTTGGAGGTTTTGGAGGATTCGGAGGAGGTGAAATGCCCGATTTCGGAGGCTTTGGTGGTGGTTTCCCAGGAATGGGTGATATGAGTGGTATGGGTGAGATGGGAGGTATGATGCTCTCCATGTTCCGCTCTTACTCCGTGAAGAACTACGACGACGAAATCAAGATGCTGAAGGAATGGCTTTTAGAACGACTGAAAGTACTCGATGAGAAGTTGGATTACCGTTCTTAAGCGAAAAATCTGCATTAAAATGCAAAAAATAGCAAATAGTAAATTGTCAAATGGTAAATAATTCGTACCTTTGCATCGTTTTATGCAGATAAAAGATAATATGGACAAATTAAGTTATGCCCTTGGACTTGGAATCGGGCAGCAGTTGAGACAGATGGGATTGAAGGATAAACTGCAGATTGCAGACTTCGCTAAGTCGATTACTGATGTGTTAGAAGGCAATGAATTGGCAATGAGCAATGCAGAAGCACAAGTATTGGTCAACTCATTTTTCCAAGAACAAGAAAAGCAGATGCAAGCGCAACGTACTCAAGCAGGTAAAGCAGAACTCGAACGCGGTAAGGTGTTCCTTGAGAACAACAGCAAACGCGAAGGAGTGACAACTACGAAGAGTGGATTGCAATACGAGATATTAAAGGAAGGAACAGGCAAACATCCAAAAGCTACCGATAAGGTACGCTGCCACTATGAAGGACGTCTCATCGATGACACTGTATTCGACAGTTCATACCGTCGCAATGAGCCTGCGGTGTTTGGGCTCAACCAAGTCATCGCTGGATGGACAGAAGGTCTCCAGCTCATGGGCGAAGGTGCCAAGTTCCGATTCTTCATTCCATACCTCCTCGGCTATGGCGAGAGCGGTGCTGGCGAACTCATTCCACCTTATGCCACATTGGTATTTGATGTAGAACTACTCGAAGTGATTTAATACTAACAATTTTTACATAAACTAAGAAGAAAATGAAAAAACTTATTTTCGCAGCAACAGCATTTGCTGCAATCTTGCTCACATCATGTGATAACACAAGTGTCAAGGCTGACTTGAAAGACAGCGTTGACTCACTCACCAACTACCTCGGTATCGCTCAATCAGACGGTTTGAAGAACTACATGAAGATGCAACTTCAGGTCGATTCTGCTTACACCAACGAATTCATCAAAGGTATGATTGAAGGTGCAACAGCTAAGGACGATCCTAAGCAGGACGCTTATATGAAGGGTTTGACCGTAGGTAAGCAAGTAAAGGATATGGCAAGCAACCTCAGTTCAGAGGTATATGCTGACGATTCAACAAAGCAGGTACCGGTAAAGAACCTCCTTGCAGGTATCATCGCAGGTTTGAAGGGTGAAACCACCATGTCACCAGATAGCGCATACGGCGAGTTCCAGCGCATGCTCCAGCCACTCCGCACAGCTGCTCTCGAGCGCAAATATGCAACAGAAAAGGCTGCTAACGAGAAGTTCCTGGAAGACAATGCAAAGAAAGAAGGCGTGACTGTACTTCCTTCAGGCATTCAGTACAAAGTGCTTACTGAAGGTACAGGTGCTCTTCCAACTGACACATCAACAGTGAAGTGCCTCTACGAAGGACGTCTCATTGACGGAACCGTATTTGACAGCAACACTGGTGAAGGCCGTGAGCCATTTGAGGTGAACCTTGGCATGCCACGCGTTATCCCAGGATGGGTTGAAGCCCTCAAGTTGATGCCAGCTGGTAGCAAGTGGGAAGTTTATATTCCACAGGAACTTGCATACGGTGCACAGGATATGGGTCAGATCAAACCATTCTCAACACTCGTCTTCACAATCGAAGTACTGAAATAAGTGAACAGTGAAAAACGAATAACGAAAAATGATTAAGCAATCAATCATCATAATGGTTTGTGCAGTTATGGCCAGTGTGTCATTAACTGCACAAACTGTAAAAAGCCCCCTCTCAGCCAAAGAGCTGAAAGCAAAACAAGCTGCAGAGCTCAAGGCATTCAAGGAAAAGCAGCAGAAAGAGTTGGCTGACTTCATCGCTCAACAGAAGAATCCAGAACTCGCTAAGTTCAAACTATCAAAACCAGAACTGAAAGACAGCGGCGATACCATCGCATACATCTTCGGAGCCTTTCAGGCAAACGGACTTAAGAAGCACATCAACGACCAGTTGCACGTTGACACAACCAACACAGCATATATGGAAGCCTTCTATCGTGGGATTTTGTCAAAGGTAGATGTCGACCACACCGACTCTCTGCTACATGCTCAGCAAGTAGGTTACCAAATCGGGCAACAGATTGAATCGCTGGCTACGAACGTATCAAAGGATTACTACGCAGCCGACCCCGACAAGAGACTTTCGTCCGCAATTATCGGCAAGTCCATCATCATCTCCCTCTTGGGACAAAACGAATATGCCGTCGATGATGCACGCGCCCTGTTTTCAGCCCAGATGGAAGCACGTCAAGAGGAAAACATGGAACGCCTTTACGGACCGAACCGTGAGGCTGGCGAGAAGTTCTTGGCTGACAACGCAAAGAAGCCAGGTGTCACTGTACTCCCTTCAGGGCTTCAGTACAAAGTGCTGACCCAAGGTACTGGCGATATTCCGAAAGCTACTCAAAAAGTAAAGGTACACTACGAAGGCCGACTCATTGACGGAACCGTATTCGACAGCTCCTATAAACGCGGTGAACCTACCACATTCGGCGTTCGCCAAGTAATCCCTGGGTGGGTTGAAGCCCTCTGCCTGATGCCTGTGGGCAGTAAATGGGAAATCTATATTCCACAAGACCTTGCCTATGGTAATCGCGACCAAGGCCAGATCAAACCCTTCTCTGCCCTCATCTTCACGGTTGAGCTGCTGAGTATCGAAAAGTAACACATTTTTCACTCTTTTATCATGAACCCCGAAAGCCGAATATAGCTTTCGGGGTTTATTTGTCCGTAAGGGTCGGACAGAGGATAAAAACATAAGGATTCATGTGCTTAAGATACTTTTTTCAGAAATCATGGTGCTTGTCTCAAATCTTTTTCTTATCTTTGCAAACGGATGTAGTCCATAGAAAGGAAGGGCCATCCGACATAGTGAATGAAGTAAGTATTCCTAAACTCATATAATCAACAAAAGTATGAAAATAACTAATTTAACTTTATCTTTAGCGCTTGCGCTAAGTACGCTGGGTTTGAATGCCCAAAACCATGAATTTGTTATCACCCCAAAGAAGTTGGGTGCACCAATTCCTTATACCATGTACGGTATTTTCTTCGAAGACATCAACTATGCTGCCGATGGCGGTCTGTATGCAGAATTGGTGAAAAACCGTTCCTTCGAGTTTCCGAATCCATATACAGGATGGGATATTTCGGGTAAGGTAACACTAATGGACGACGGTCCCTTCAAAAAGAATCCAAAGTATGTTCGTTTAGCCCCATCAGGGCATAACGACAAACACACCATGATTGAAAATCACGGATTCTTCGGCATGGGTGTAAAGGGAGGTGAAGAGTATCGTTTTTCTGTATGGGCACGTGTACCAAACGGTGGTAGTGCCAAATTATGGGTTGATTTGGTAGATAACGCAACGATGAATGAAGACCAGAAACTGGGCAACGTTGGTGTAGATGTGAGTGGAAAAGAATGGAAGAAATATACAGCGATCATCAAACCCAACAGAACTTTCTCCAAAGCCCACCTTCATGTGTGGGGCGACAGCAAAGTAACGACAGATTTAGATCACGTAAGTTTGTTTCCTGTAAAGACTTATAAGGGTCATGAAAACGGTATGCGCATGGATTTAGCCAAAGCTTTAGAGGATCTCCATCCTGGTGTGTTCCGTTTCCCTGGCGGATGTATCGTTGAAGGAACAGATATCCCTACCCGCTATCAGTGGAAGAACACCGTAGGACCTGTTGAGAATCGTCCGTTGAACGAGAATCGCTGGCACTACACGTTCACCAGCCGATATTTCCCAGACTATTACCAAAGCTATGGATTAGGCTTCTTCGAATATTTCCAATTATCTGAGGAGATTGGTGCAGAGCCACTTCCTGTAGTAAGTGTGGGACTGGCTTGTCAGTTCCAGAACAGTTCTGAATCTGCACATGTGCCTGTAGACGAATTACAACCATATATAGACGATGTGCTCGACTTGATTGAGTTTGCGAACGGTGACCCTGCTAAAAACCAATGGGCCAAGCTACGTGCAGATATGGGACACCCAGCGCCATTCAACCTCAAATATGTAGCCATAGGTAATGAACAGTGGGGACAGACCTACATTGACCACTTGCAACCATTCGTAGATCAAGTACGCAAGAAGTATCCAAATATTAAAATCATAGGTACATCTGGTCCAAACAGCGAAGGTGATGATTTCGATTTCTTATGGCCAGAGATGCGTAAGATTGGTGCCGACCTTGTCGACGAGCACTTCTATCGTCCAGAGAACTGGTTCCTTGCAAGCGGAAACCGCTACGATAACTATCCACGCAAAGGGCCAAAAGTATTTGCAGGCGAATATGCTTGTCATGGTCGTGGAAAGAAATGGAACCACTTCAATGCATCATTATTGGAAGCTGCATTCCTCACAGGCGTTGAACGTAATGCGGATGTTGTTGAGATGGCCACCTATGCGCCTCTTTTTGCCCATGTGGAAGGATGGCAATGGCGCCCGGATATGATTTGGTATGACAACCTTAATTCGTTCCGCTCTTGTTCATATCAAGTTCAGCAGATGTACTCTACCACAAAGGGTACTAACGTCGTTTCGTTGCTGATGAACGGCAAGCCAGTTGCAGGAAACAGCGACCAGGATGGTCTCTTTGCAAGTGCGAATTTCGACAGTAAGATTGGTTGTTATAATGTAAAGATTGTCAATACAGGCAGCAAGGCTCAAGATGTCACCCTCAACCTTAAGGGTATGAAAGGAGAGCACTCAGGCAAACTCATCACCTTCCATGCAGACGAGATGGATGGAGAGAACACCCTCGAGGCTCCTCATAAATACGAGCCTAAGACACAAAACATCACCGTCACTGCTCCTACATACTCACTCACCATCCCTGCCAAGACATTTGCCATCTACCAGTTTGCAAAGTAATCGTCCCCTTCCACTATCTTAGCAGAGGTGTTCAAGGTTCAAAGTTCAAGGTTCTGACCTTGAACTTTGAACCTTGAACTGCCTTAGACGCTAGACATTAGAGTCTATACTTTAGCGGTTAGGAGCTATAGAAAAGCGAATCAAAGAACCGTCCCCTGATCTTCTTGCATGCGCCATATCACGGTTCCCATCCCACTAATGTATCGTCTCCGTATCTTCAAATAGGTTATAACAAGAAAAGTACATTGTATTAAAATATATTACTGTCCGCTAAACATAGGGCACCCCATCCCAACTCTTTGTGACACAGGAGTTGGGATGCTTCATTACATGTGACAAGCCCCCTTTTCAGCTTTCCGAGGTGTCTGGCGGCGACTCCGCTGCATCTTCAAG
>JAFZYE010000042.1 GCA_017616445.1 Bacteroidaceae bacterium | reverse complement strand
GACAAACCTCTAATCCCCTACCCTTATGAATTCAAAAGTTCAAAAGTTCAAAAGTTCAAGAGTTCAATTTTTAAGTTTTACAATTCTTGCATTTTTAGTATCGCTTTGCGCATCTGCACAGCAGTCGCATGTGAACATTCAATACGACCCTCAGCGCAATACGGAGAACATCACTCCGTTCAGTGCTCAGGTCATCTCGCCTGAAGTGTTTGACGACCACACCGTAACATTCCGCGTGAAGGCTCCCGATGCACACGATGTGCGCCTCACAGGTTCGATGTTCGTTGGACAGGAAGCACGCAAACAGGTACCTTTCACCAAAGGTGACGATGGGATATGGACATTAACCATTGGTCCGCTCAAACCAGAGATATACCTTTATTATATTATAATAGATGGAGTGCAGAACGTAGATCCGAACAACACCTTCACAGGTCATGCAGCTATGCCTGCATTCAGCATGTTGTTTGTTCATGGTGACGAACCTGCATGGTACGATCCGAAACCGGATGTACCACACGGAAGCATCACAACACACTACTACAAGTCATCTGTCACTGGTGGACTTCGTGATATGATGGTCTATACACCAGCCAACTACAACCCGAAGAAGAAATATCCTGTACTCTACCTCATGGGAGGTTCGGGTGACCTGACTGAGACGTGGGTGATGCATGGTCGTGCAAACTGGATTCTGGACAACATCATCGCTGAAGGGAAAGCGAAAGAGATGATTGTGGTGTTCCCGAATGACCAGATGGTGACACGTAATCATCCACAGCATACCGAACTGGCGTTCCCATTGATTGAGAAAGAACTGATTCAATGTGTCATCCCATTCGTTGAAAGCCATTACAGTTGTATTAAAGATCGCCATGCGCGTGCCCTCAGCGGACTCTCAATGGGTGGACGCATGTCGCAATATGTAGGACTGCGCAATCTCGACGTATTCGGATCTGTAGGTTTGCTGAGTGCTGCTATCGATGTCAGCGAGACACCTGTGCTGAAAGAGAAGGACGTAAACAGCAAGATTGACTATCTGTTCGTGGGTGGAGGCACTTACGAGACCGGATTCATGGCCCGTCATGAACGTCTGCATGAGGAACTGGACAAGCTCGGCGTGAAACATGAGTTCTATTCAGGTGGAGGTGGTGCACACGACCTCGTAACTTGGCGTCATCTGCTCTACTTCAAGTTCCTACCTCATCTGTGGCAAAACCTGAAGTAGCATGACACGTTGGCTGTTCATCATACTATCCCTGTTCACTGTTCATGGTCTCCAAGCCATGAATGGTGAACCTGTATTTGATACGTATGAATGGAACTTCGGCAAAATCAACGAAGTGGATGGTATCGTGAGTCACACTTTCATGCTGACAAACAAGGGGAAGCATGACCTGTTGATTACAAAGGTCGTTCCCAGTTGTTCGTGTGTGATGGTCGACTATCCGCGCAACCCCATCAAACCTGGTCATACTGAAGGAATAACAATCTCTTTCTTACCATCCGGGGCAATTGGACCTGTGTTCCGCACCATCGAGGTGTTCAATGCAGACAATGTGTGTTTCGGAACACTTGAAATCAGCGCAGATGTCACACCAGCCGACCGCTCTATTCAGGAACGCTACCATCACACTCTTGCAGGTTTCCTATATGCCAGTCAGGTGAAAATTCCATTCGGGTACATCTATCATGGTGAGCAGCAGACAAAGACGGTATACATCGCCAACACATCGGATCAGGTGATGAAGATTGAACGCCAAGCGGTCAAAGGTCCTTTGCAGGTCACTTATCCGTCTGTTTTGGAACCAGGTGAAGAACGTGAGGTGCTCCTCACCTATTCTTCCCCCTCCGACCCTAAAGTGTTTGCTACTCTTACCGATACTGTGTTCTTCATCGTGAATGGTCAACAGGCAAATGTGCCAATAACAACCAGCATGTTGTGTGTGGAAAAGATAGAGTCATCTCCGGCCGCCCCCATGCTGCGAACCTATCCTTCATTTGGTAAGTTGGTTAAGAAAAACAAAAAAAGTTTCGTTGCCACAATTGACATTTTCAACGATGGGCAGTCTAATCTTATAATACATAGTATTGAAACGCCTGAGCGCGTGTGTACGAATATGCAAAAAGAAGCAACAGTCGCACCAGGCGGAAAGGCAACAATGGAACTGACGGCAGACTCCCCTGCCCCATTCTATATAAAACTGTTTACAAACGATCCTAATCGTATGGTCAAGGAAATAGAAATCAAACCTCAATAAATCAAAACAATGACAACATTAAAGAAAATCATGCTATCAACTGCTTTTGTGGCAGTCGTAGCTAGTGCTAACGCACAAACGTACAAGTATCCGTTCCAAAACCCGAATCTCTCGGTTGAGGAACGTACAGAGAACCTTATTTCACTGCTCACTCCTGAGGAGAAAGTGGGACTGATGATGAACAAAGCCGTTTCTATCGACCGTCTCAATATTCCTTCCATCAACTGGTGGAATGAAGCTTGCCACGGAGTTCGTCAAGGTGGTTATACGGTTTATCCTCAGCCAATCGGTATGGCAGCAGCCTTCAGCGAGAAGTTGGTTTATGATGTATTCTCTCAAGTATCTGATGAGGCTCGTGCCAACTGGAACCGTTCTGCTCCTGTCTTCAACGTTCCGATGGGTGTGACCTACTATCCAGGCAACCCTGAGTTGACCTATTGGTGTCCTAACGTTAATATCTTCCGTGACCCTCGTTGGGGACGCGGTCAGGAGACCTGTGGAGAGGACCCATACCTGAATGCCGTACTCGGTGTGCAGACTGTACTTGGTATGCAAGGTAACGATAAGAAATACTACAAGACACATGCATGTGCAAAGCACTATGCTGTACACAGTGGTCCAGAACCACAGCGTCACTCATTCGATGCGCGTGTCAGCATGCGTGACCTTTGGGAGACTTATCTTCCTGCTTTCAAGGCACTCGTGAAGAAAGGAAATGTACGCGAGGTGATGTGTGCATACAACCGCTACGAAGGAGAACCTTGTTGCGCAAGCGACCGTCTGCTCATCAATATTCTGCGTGAGAAATGGGGCTTCGATGGTATTGTATTGACCGACTGTGATGCAATTAACAACTTCTTCAACCGCAACCAACACGGCACACACGACAGTCCGCTCTCAGCTGCCGTAGATGCAGTCCTCAACGGAACCGACCTCGAATGCGGTAAGGTGTGTATGGTTCTGACAGAAGCACTCGAGAAGGGTCTCATCAGCGAGGCTGAACTCGACAAGCACCTCCGTCGCACCCTCTCTGAACGTTTCCGTCTTGGTATGTTCGATCCAGCAGATATGATTCCTTGGTCAAACCTCGGACCTGAGACAATCAGTAGCGAGAAAAACGATGCTACAGCTACTCAGGCTGCACGCGAGTCTATGGTACTGCTCCACAACAACGGTGTTCTTCCACTCTCAAAGAGTCTCAAGACCATCGCAGTTATCGGTCCTAACGCAGCCGATGCAGGTATGCTCAACGGAAACTACGGAGGTACTCCAACCGAAGAGCACACCCACACCCTTTTAGATGGTATCAAGGCAGCTGTTCCTGGTGCAAATGTCATCTATCAGCGTGCATGTGAACTCAATCAGGATAACATTACTGTCAGCTATATCGACCGCATGAACAACGGTCAGGGCTTCAAGGCAGAGTACTTCGAAAACAACAAGCTGGAAGGTCAGCCAAAGAAGGTCGAATACACCAAGAGTGTCCGTTACAATACATTCGGTGCATGGGGATTTTCTGAAGGCGTTTCTTCCGATAACATCTCTGTACGTCTCAGCGGTAGTTTCAAAGCTGACTTCACAGGCAACATGAGCTACAACATCAGCTCAGATAACGGGTACATGCTCACAGTGAAAGGTTCCGATGGATCACACTTCGAGAAGAAAGGTGAACCAGGAGCTGGAGGCCGTGGTGGCTTTGGCGGTTTCGGAGGCGGCTTTGGCGGCTTCGGACGTGGTCGTGGTGTTCAGTATGAGACCTTCGAGGTTAAGGATGGTGTTACTTACACTGTAACCATCGAGTACAACCGTGGAAACGGTCAGTTTGCCAACCTCAACGCAGAGGTTTGCCAAAACAAGCTCGTCGACTTCGTTGATGTAGTTGAGGCTGTGAAGAATGCAGACGTCATCATCTGTATCGGCGGTATCTCAGCACGTATGGAAGGTGAAGGTGGCGACAAGCAGACCATCGAACTCCCAGCTGTTCAGCAGCGTATGATCAAGGCTATGCACGCTACAGGTAAGCCTGTTGTCTTCGTTAACTGCTCAGGTTCTGCTATCGCATTCGGAAGTGTAGAAGGTCAGTACGATGCACTCCTACAGGCGTGGTATCCTGGTCAGGGAGGTGCTAAGGCTTTAGCAGAGGTGCTCTTCGGAGACTACAACCCATCAGGTAAACTCCCAATCACCTTCTATCGCAGCAACGACGACCTTCCTGAGTTTACTGACTACAGCATGGACAACCGCACCTATCGTTATTTCCGTGGACAAGCTCAGTATGCGTTCGGATATGGACTTTCATACACTACCTTCAACATCGGTACAGCCAAGCTGTCTGCAAAATCTATGAAAAAGAACGGTAAGGTGACTATTACCGTACCAGTAACCAACACAGGCAAGCGTACAGGTAACGAAGTCGTTCAGGTATATGTGAAGGCACTCGACTATCCAGAGGCTCCTATCAAGGATCTCCGTGGATTCCAGAAGATAGAGCTTGCAGCTGGTCAGAGCGGCAAGGCCACTATCACTCTTGACGGTGAAGCATTCCAATACTACGATGCATCTATCGATGAGCTTTCAACCCGTCCAGGTCGCTACAAGATTCTCTACGGTAACTCATCACTCGACAAAGACCTCAAGTCTCTTGACTTCGTAGTGAAGTAAATTTAGACTTTAGACGTTAGTCTTTAGTACACGAAAAGAGCATCTCGTCGAGATGCTCTTTTCGTGTTAACAAAATAGTATTACTTGATTGTAATCTTCCTGCTGCTACCATTCTGGTATCGAATGATATAGATGCCTGGACGGAGTGACTGAGGATCATGACCTGTCAGCATACCGCTGAGAGTATAGATTCCTTTGATTGAATGAGCATCGGAAGGATTAGAACTGTCGATTGCGATGGGTTCGATAGCCAGTTCGATTTCTTCGTAGCTCTTGCGGCAGTCTTTACCGATAAACTGATTGTAGGTGTGAGGATAGTTAGAGCCGTAGATGGTTGGACGGTTCATTACATAGAGGTTGTTGCCTCCATCGGGATAACGACCAACAGTCTGATCGCCTTGATGTGTGTGGTAGAAGATGCGGTCGGTAAACTCACGGAAGGTGGGATGTGCCTCGAAATAGGTAGCGTTGTTAGCCACAAACGTTTCTGACGAGGTGATGAGTACTTGCTGACTGTCGGAATTAGAAAGCTTGAATGGTACATGCAACCCGTTGGTATTGGTCTGCTCCCACTGTATGTCTACGAGGGAAGCACGCGGATTGAGTTTATCTGCCCAAATAATCAGATAACCATGTGGTGGGATGATGGTGTTTACACCTTCTACATTTCCAGGAATCTGATACTTCTGTGGCTTGCTAGGATTATCGCTGATATAAAGTCCTGCTACATCGAACGGAACAGAGGTTGTGTTGTAAAGCTCTATCCAGTCGTTACGCTTGAAGTACTCATTGGCATAAACCGTATTGCTTGCACTGATTTCGTTGATACGTATCGGGGCGTATGGATTGATGTCCTGATGCTTCTGTACAGAATCGTCAGAAAGGGGTTCATAGCAAGCTTGGAGTTTATATGCGTCGGACGAAACCCCGAGTGTGGCGAGGTTGAGGGTCTCCCCTATCATGGCTGAGACGGTCTCACGCAGCGAGAGTTCAAGTGCCCAATAGATGTCGGACGAAGTGGCACTATTGTTATGTACTTCAACCCCTATGGTGTTGGTTCCCTTACGAATCAACGACGGGTCAACAGAGATGGTCTCAGAATAGGCGGCATTCCCCACATAGGTGACTGCATAGTCGCTATAGGAAACAGATCCTTCGGGCATATTGTAACGTTTCACTTCACGGCCGTTGATATATATGATACAACCGTCGTCAACATGGAACGTGAGTTCGACTTCCTGTTCCTTGGTTGGTGTCTTGTCCATGGTGAACTGATGGCGGAAGTAGTAGGTAGAACGTTTGTTCTGACTGTCGGCTCCAAAGTCGAGGGTGGTATTGATGTCCACTCCCCCATTCGCTCCACGAATGGAACCATAGCCCAGAGGAGCAGCACCAACAGTCCACGCTGACGCATTATAAGTAGGAGATGCCCAGTTCTTCTCGTCGAGCGATCCCTGGTCGTAATAGGCCCAGTTATCTTCGAGTGACACAAGCGGTGTTTTGCTGACCACATCGCCCTCCATCTTCCATCCTACGAACCGATAGTCGGTAGGTGCAGAAGTCGTTAGTACTGCTTCTCCGAACAAAGGTCCGTCGAGTCGGGCAGTAGGAATCTTTTGTCCATTGAGGGATATCTCTGCTTCCGGAATGTTTGCGCTAACTGATACCTCGTAGCCATCGTCCAATCCGAAATAGCTGCGAAGGGCATTGATACGTGTATCACGATTGCCCGTATTATTGATTTTCTGGATGAGCGAATTGGCTGAATTCCATGGAGACAGCCCGTCAAACGAGAGTGCTTCCTCGGTAGTCTGAGCCATTCGGGTGATGATACTGTTGACGCGTTCTGGTTCAAAGATGCTACCTGCCACGATACAATAGGCATCGATAAACTGACGACGGAACGCCTCATGGGTCAGCATATTGAGGAAGATATCAATTAGGAAATTCTTTCTTGTACTGTATCGAGAGTCATTGCGGCTGCGTGATAGAGAGGTCATCATGTTGTTCATTGCAAATCCTTGGTCGAGATCCATAAAGACGAGATGGAACTTACCATCCTGACGCGAACGGAATCCTTTCACGTTGTTGCTGTTGGTCAGCCAGTCGTTACACCCCACATAACATTCTGCTGCCATATAGTTGCAGTATTCATCGATGTCCACGATATCACATATCTGCCGATAGAGGTCGTCGTTCTCCGGATCGTTCGCCAGTTGGGTGGCAAGAGTGAGCCACTGCATGAAGACCACATCATCGCCTGTCTTCTGTTTGTAACCGTCAACACTATTGATTTCGAACTGATCAACTTCTTCATTATCAATTCCGTAGTTGCTATAAGCAAACAGCTTGTTGTTGGTCTCACGGATGTTGAACATGAATTTATAGACTCCGTTGATAAACACATGAGAGGGTTGCCAAGCCTGACAATCGATGTAGAATCCGCTGGAACGCAGTATTTCATGAATGGCAGCATCCATGATTCGACAGTTGTTATCGTTTCCTCCATTGCGAACCACAATGGCTTTGTTCTTGATATATGGCTTGGACGCAAATACGGGAAAATCGATGTAGTTGGCTCCTTCGTAGCGTTTGTCGGACTTGAGCTTGAAAGAGCTGGCAGGTGAAAAATGGCGGCTCCAGCCTCCGTTGACCTCAAAGTCCATCTCCTGATTGACGGCCATCACTCGGTATTCGCCAAAGGAGTCGGGGAGGATATATTCGAAGTTAACAGGACGTTCCCAGCTGCGATTCTTGTTGCTGTGCTGACGATTATTGCCATCACAACCGTTGGTTCCGTCAACATACGCACCAATCGTATCGTCGAAGAGGTTCTCATCATCTGTGACAACCGAAACGATAGGGAGATAATAGTTACGGTTCTTGAAAATATAGGTACGCGTAACAACAGGACTGGGCAGGTAGCCGTCCTTGAAGAGGCAGAAACGAAGTACATAGTTCTGCTTTTCGATGTTGAAGAGACCAGATATGCTGGTGAATCCGTTGCGGAGTGTAGGTGTAGAACCGTCTTTGGTATAACGGAGTGTAGCACCTTCTAGTATGGCAACATGAACCGTGAATGGTTCACTGAAGACAGTTGCGTCACAATCTACCTGAGGGGCCTCAAGCCGTTCGTCAGCAAAACTGCTACCCACATTCGTTGCTGCTACTGTTGGCGTGGAGGTATACCTCCACTCATCGCCACCATCTGTCGTACGGGCAAAGCTCACACGAGGAATCGAGGGTGGATAGGATTGTTCCAACACCAATTCTCCATTAGGATTGGAGATATAGAGTGTGCCTCCATCAGGATCGAGCTTGAAACCTACTTGCTTGTTTGCATTGGTGCTATAGGCTGTTCCTGTATCGTAGTGATCGAACCACATAGTGCGGAATCGGCCAGCCAGTACTGATCCGTAATTCTTTGGCAATTGATGCTTCTTCAGGTTCGTGGGATCATCGCTGACATAATGGCTACCCAGATTGTATGACGTTTCTGTAGGATTATATAGTTCTACCCATCCTCCGTAATTATACGATGGGTCAATTTTCACGTCTACATTACCAACCATCACTTCGTTGACGATGATTGATTGGGCATCAGCACCAACAAATCCGAAGTTGCATAGCAGCAGAACGAGTATGAAACGAAATCTCATGTAAAATATAAAATGTAAAATGTAATAATTATAAAGTTTATAGTTTAAAGTCAGTTGACAGTTGTTAGTTCCAAGTTCCAGGTTCAAAGTTCAAGGCCAACTAATTATGCATTATTCATTCTTCATTATGCATTGTCTAGAGCCTAGAGTCTGCTCTTTTTTCCGTCGATGATATAAATGCCTTTTGGTAACGACTCTTTATTGCTGAGTTCTATCCCTTGCAGGTTGTAAATCTTATTACGCTGTTTGGTGTTCTTCACCGCATCAATCGATGCAGGAAGCTGACATTCCAGACGCATACAGTCGATATCGGGCATCCATCCGCTGGCGTTCGACAGACGGATGATGTTCTCGCCAGGTTCCAATTCAATATCGAGCGTCTTGGTGCCCACCTTATCCCATCCTCCTGAATTGCAGCTGAGCGTCTTCACCTTCTTACCATTTATACTGATTGTCACATTACGGCTTTCTCCACAGATGTAGTCAAGCATCATCTTGTACTTGCCTCCTGCTTTCGAATAGACGTTACGCCACATCAGGTCGTTTTTCTCATTATTGCCCAGCCATCCAGCTTTGTAGCCTCCTGAGCAGTATGATGCTTCGGAATATTGGCACACATTGCCCGTAATCTCAGAGTAGGCGTTGCTATAACCCGTCTCTGCCTCATAACAGGTACGTTCCAAGCGCGACTCTGCCTCTGCCACATAGATTTTTGCGCCATGAGCCGGAACCACAATCTGATAGCTCTCATAATATTTCTGAGTGAGATTTCGTCTTGTGAAACAGTCGCGCAAGGCAACACTGTCAGCCAGATCGATATCCTTGAAGTTCAGTACAACAATCTTTGACACATCATTAGGGTTGTAGAGAGCTACTGCACGTTTGTTTCCATACCGAGTCTCGATGTCCTTCACCATGATGTAGCAGTCGTTTGTCTTACAAGCGAGGTATGCCTGCTGGTAGAGTGTGTCCTGATTTAAGGCAATCAATTCCTTATTCTTCAGCAGATTGAGCGTCGTGGTATCCAGATTCTTGATGTTACATCCGATAAGTAATGGAGAGTTCATAATGCACCACATACCGAAGTGAGTCTTATTCTCCTCTGCCGTCAGTTTATTTCCCCACTTCTCCACTCCTACCTCAAGCATGTCCATGTCGTTGTAGTGACCTTTGCTGCAGTATGCACTCATGTAGAGATTCTCTGCAAGGATACTCTTCACCGAACTCCAACTGGAGTTGATGTCACCTGTGGTTCGCCAAGAGAATCCTGCTTCATCGGCCCATGTACCAGGATAGGCCCATCGGCAGATATTCATTCTTACATCTGTACGACCTGTGTTCTTGATGGCCTTAGCAATAGCCGTATAGCGCTCCTTCTCGTCAAGGTCCAGTTTGTCTTTGTTATGTATGGGGTCTCCACCACAGAAGTCGACCTTGATGAAGTCGAATCCCAGTTCCTTGAAGAAGAAGTCGCAATCCTGCTGGTCATGCTTATAGAGCCCTACCCCTTCGCCTGTCGTATCGCCTCCATGATAGCTACCACATGTGTTATACCCTCCGTCGCTATAGATACCGGCCTTGAGTCCTTTCTTGTGGATATAATCTACAACACCTTTCAGTCCATTAGGGAAACGCGTCTTGTGAATGAGCAACTGTCCTGTTTCCTGGTCACGTCCTCCGAAATATCCATCATCAATATTGATATGGTTGTAACCAACGTTAAGCAAACCTTTCTGCACCATAGCGTCAGCTTGCCCCTTGATGATTGTTTCGCTGATTTCCAAAGCGAAAGTGTTCCACGAACTCCAGCCCATTGTCGGACCATAATCAATATTGTCCTGTGCATTCATGCATAATGACACCAAGGTCATCATTGTAGTAAATAAAGTCTTTGTCATGTTCAACTTTATGAGTTAATTAGTTAGTATTAATTTTATTTTCCGACTGCAAAGATACGAAAAAGTTGGGAGTTAGGAGTTAGGAGTTAGGAGTTTTTTTGTTTTTCTTAACTCATAACTCTTAATTATTAATTATTTTTCTTACCTTTGCATCAAAATATCAGTTCAAGTATCTAAAGTATAGAGTCTAAAGTCTCAATTCCCATGAACCCCATCTGTGCCAATTCAACTCAACCTGGAGGAGCCATCTGTGTCATACGAGTTTCGGGAAATGATGCCATCAGCATCACCAACCGCTTGTTCCGCTCCAAACGAAACAAAGACCTGACCCTCATGGCGGGCTATACGGTTCATCTTGGAGAGATTATTGACCGCGACGGTACCGTAGTTGATGATGCTCTCGTCATCATCTATTGTGCCCCACATTCTTACACAGGTGAGGAATCAACCGAAATCATGTGTCATGGATCGGCTTATATCGTTCAGCGTATCATCGAACTGCTCATCGCTGCTGGATGTCGTCTGGCACGTCCCGGCGAATTTACAGAACGTGCGTTCATGAATGGAAAGATGGACCTCAGTCAGGCCGAAGCTGTGGCCGACCTCATTGCTGCATCAAACGCAGCATCTCATCGTCTGGCCATGAGCCAGATGCGAGGTGGGTTCAGCAAGGAACTCAGTCGCTTACGCAGCCAATTGCTGGAGATGACGACCCTACTCGAACTCGAGATTGACTTCTCAGAAGAGGATGTGGAGTTTGCCGACCGTCAGCAATTGAGCGATTTGGCTCAAACAATCAATACCGTCATCACTCGTCTCATCGATTCGTTCCGTACAGGCAACGCCATTAAGAACGGAGTACCTGTTGCCATTATCGGGCCGACCAATGTTGGTAAGAGCACCCTACTTAATCGTTTGCTTCACGAAGACAAAGCCATCGTAAGTGATATTCATGGTACGACTCGTGATACGATTGAGGACACCATCAACATACAGGGAATCACCTTCCGATTCATCGATACCGCAGGCATTCGTCAGTCCGATGATGCAATCGAACAGATGGGAATCGAACGCGCATGGAAGAAAGCACAGGATGCCGAAATCGTACTTGTCGTTTCTGATAACGAATCTACTACGGTCGATGAAACACTCCTGGAGGGCAAAACTGTGATACGCGTTTATAACAAGTCCGACATCAACCACTTCGACCCCTCGTCACTTGGCGAACATGCTATTGCTATCAGTGCCAAACAAGGTACAAATATCGACCGTCTCGAACAGATGCTGGTCGATGCTACCCATATTCGTAAAGTCGAAGACTCCGACATCATTGTCACCAATGTTCGTCATGTTGAAGCCCTACGTAAAGCCCATGAGGCCATCACGAAGGTAGCGCAACAGATCAATGAAGGCATTTCAGGCGACATCATTAGTCTCGACCTCCATGCATGCATTGATGCCCTTGCTGAAATCGTGGGTGACGTCACGAGCGAAGACACCCTCCACACCATCTTCTCCCGCTTCTGCGTGGGCAAATGATGCCTTATAAGCAACTCTGAACAACTTGGAGTAATTTGAACTAAGTCCCTCTAAATGAGGGACTTTTTGTATTTTAACACTTCAAGTTGCATATTTGTTATTCCCAGTTTTTCCAGTTATTT